>CBESNZ010000012.1:0-20960 GCA_965531045.1 uncultured Acidimicrobiales bacterium | reverse complement strand
GTGCGACCCACGTTCGATGCCTGCTGACCGGCCTGTGTGACGCAGCCGGCGACGATCTGATCGACGTCCTTGGGCTCGACGCCGGCCGCCTCGAGCACGCCGCGTTGCACATGCGACAAGAGCTTTGGTGCGATCACACTGGCCAACGCGCCACCACGCTTGCCGATCGGCGTACGGAGTGCTTCAACTATGACTGGGTTTCCCATATCCGTGGTTTAGCCCAGCCAGCCAGATTGTGCAGCTTCGTGGTGCGGCCAACTACATTCGCCGCAGGATCGACCTCAGGAGAAGCCATGGCGCTGCCGCAAGAATTCTTGGACACTCGCAACAAGGTGCGCAATTGGGGCCGTTGGGGTGACGACGATGTGTTGGGCACGCTCAACCTCCTCACCGACGAGGCGGTGGCTGCGGCGGCTGCCGAGATCCAGACCGGCAGGCGATTCAGCCTGGCACTGGACCTCAAGCTCGATGGCGTGCAGCTCGGCGCAGTGCCTGGTCGTGTGAATCCACTGCGCACGATGGTCGCCATCAACTCGGGCATGTCGCCAGATGCCGATTCGTTCAAGACCAGCGACGACGTCGTGTTCATGGGGCTACAGGCAGCCACCCATTGGGACGGGCTCGGCCACGTCAGCTACAGCGACACGTTGTACAACGGGATCCCCGCCGACACGATCACCGAATGGGGTGCCACCCGGGTCGGTATCGAGAACGTCAAGACCCTCACCGGACGGGGCGTGCTGCTCGACGTCGCCAAGCAGCACGGCGTCGACACGCTGCCGCTCGACCACGTCATCACCGCCGAAGACCTCGACGCCGCAGCGGCGATGGGCAATATCGAAATGCGGTCGGGCGATATCGCCCTCATCCGCACCGGCCTCATGGCGCAGTACCACGCGGGCCAGAAAGAGGTCTACAACGGGTGGACCGGCAGCCCCGGACCCGGCCTTTCGGCGGTGGAATGGTTCCACGAAAACAACATCGCCGCCGCCGCCACCGACACGTTCATCTTCGAGATCTTTCCCTCCGAGCTCGACGACGCGATGTTGGCCGTACACATGCTCGACGTCGTCGACATGGGTCTCACGCAGGGCCAGAATTGGGACATGGAAGCGCTGTCGGCCGATTGCGCCGCCGACGGCCGCTACAGCTTCTTCCTCGAAGCCAGCCCGCAACCCTTCGTCGGCGGGTGCGGCAGCCCCGTCAACCCCGTCGCCATCAAGTAAGCACGGAGCTCTGGGTCTCAACGACGGGTACGTTCGGCGTGCCTACCGGATGATGAACTAGCGCGCTGCGGCCCAAAGGCCTCTGCTGCCCCGTGGTCTTGGACATCGCCCCGCTGGGCGCCAGCTCACAGGAAAGCGGGAGCTGATGAGGGACGAATCGGCGGCTCGCCGCTTGCATTCAGCAGCAGTTGTGAAGGCGCCCCAGCGCCGAAGCAACAAGTGCTGAAGCGAGGAACGAGCGGGCTATATGGCTCTTTCTTGGCCTTCCCAGTACGGGTCGCGCAGCTTGCGCTTGTACAGCTTGCCGTTCGGATCACGGGGCATCTCGGTCGTGTAGTCGATCGACCGCGGCCACTTCTGTTTCGCCATCTGGTCGCGTACGAACTCCATGATCGCGGCGGTGGTCTCATCGCTCGGCTCCCACCCTTCCCGGAGTTCGATCACCGCCTTGATCTCCTCACCCACGTCCGGGTTCGGCACCCCGAACACGGCGACGTCGCCAACCGCGGGATGCTGATGCAACGTGCCCTCGATCTCGGCGGGATAGATGTTCACGCCCCCGACGATGATCATGTCGGTTGAGCGATCGTTGAGGTACAGGAAGCCGTCGTCGTCGAAGTAGCCGACGTCGCCGACGGTGAAGTAGCCGTCGCCGAGGCGGGCCTTGTTGGTCTTCTCTTCGTCCTTGTAGTACTCGAAGCTCTGGCTGCCCCGCATACCCATGCGCATGTAGATCGTGCCGCTCTCGCCGATTGGGAGTTCGTTGCCGTCGGCGTCGACGACGATGACCTCGCTGTTCGGCCACGGCGTACCGACCGTGCCGGGATGGTTCATCCAGTCCTCGGGGCCGACAAGCGTGCCGCCGCCCTCGGTCGCGGCGTAGTACTCCCAGACGGAATCGCCCCACCACTCGATCATGCGCTTCTTGGTTTCGATCGGACACGGCGCCGCCGCGTGGATCATCCGGCGCAACGACGACACGTCGTACTTGTTGCGCGTCTCCTCGGGCAGCTGCAACAACCGGTTGAACATGGTGGGAACCATGTGTGATTGGGTGACCTTGTACTGATCGATGCGCTGGAGCGCATCCTCCGGGTTCCAGCGATCGAGAAGCACCACGGCATGGCCCATCTGGAGCGATGTGGTGGTCCAGTTGTTGACCGCCGTGTGGTAGAGCGGCGCTTGCGTCAAGTGCACGTTGTCGGCATGCGGCATGATGCCGAACAGCAAGAACAGCCCGCCGGAACCGGCCGCAGCATCGTCGGGGTGTTGACCCGTGAGCGTGCGACGCACGCCCTTCGGACGACCCGTCGTGCCCGACGTGTAGAACATGTACGAGCCGGCGGTGAGGTCGTCGGGACGATCGGTGCTCTGCCCCTCGATCAGCGCCGAAAATGGCTGGAACCCCTCGACGCTGCCGATGGCGTACCGGTTCGGCACATCGGTCTCGTCGAGAACTCGAACCGCCTCGGCTCCGAACTGCTCACTGACGATGAGCGCTTTGGTTTCACTGTCGTTGACGATGTAGGCGATCTCCGGGCCGACGAGGTGCCAGTTGACCGGCGTGACGTAGAAACCACCCTGGAACGCGGCGAGGCATACGGCGACCTGCTCGAACCCGTTGGGGAGCACGGTGGTCACCTGATCGCCCGCTTGCAGGCCCGCAGCCCGTAGACCTCGCACGATCCGGTTGGTGAGCGCAGCCAGCTCACCAAAGGTCATCTCGTTGTGGTCGGGATCGACCACGGCACGTCGATCGGGGTCGGCCTCTGCGATGCGCCAGAAACCGATCAGGTCTCCTCCAGGAATCTTGCTCCAAATATCGGACACGACCGAACCCCCCAGACAACAGCGACCGCCCGACGGGCGACGACCGGCGAAGCGTAGAACAGGTTCTTGTTTCCTTGCCAAAGCCTGCGACATACGATCTACCACCTGGTTTGTGGGCGCGACCGCTGTGTCGTGTAGTAGAAAGCAACCGGACGAACGCTCGATGATCCGAACGTGATACCTCAGGGGGAAGCCAATATGGCCAAATTTGACGAGACGCTTCGACAGATCGACGTGTTCTCCGAGTGTTCCGGCAAGGAGCTCAAGGCGATCTCAAAGCTCATGACCCAGGTGAGGGTCAAAGAAGGCCGAGTGCTCACCAAAGAAGGCGAGCCGGGGCGAGAGTTCATGGTCATCGAACACGGCACCGCGACGGTACGTCGGGGCGGCAAGGTGCTCGCAACGCTCGGACCGGGCGACTTCTTCGGAGAGATGGCGGTCATCGCCGGCGTGCCTCGCACCGCCACCATTACCGCCGACACCGACATGGTGCTCGAAGCCCTCAACCGGCGCGAGTTCTCGAGCCTGCTCGACCAAAGTCCGGCGATCGCCAAGAAGGTGCTCGTCGGTGCCGTGAAGCGGCTCAACGAAATCGACGGTTCCGTAACCGGCTAGTGCACCTTCGGGCTACATCCCCGTGAAGTCGGGATCGCGCTTTTCGGCGAACGCCGTCAACGCTTCGATGTTGGCGGGGCCGCCCATCAGCTCGGCGAATGCGGCGTCCTCGCGCTTGCGCGCCGCTTTGATCGCCTCGAGGCGGGGCGCAACGATTGTTGATTTGGTGGCGATCAGCGAAGTGACGGGTCGCGACGCCAAGACCTGCGCGTGCCGCATCGTTTCGGGCAGCAATGCGTCGGCGGTGGTCACCGCAAACACCAATCCCATGTCCTTGCACTGCTGCGCACTGAACCATTCGGCACTGAGCAGCATCCACGATGCCGCCTGACGGCCCATCAGCATCGGGAACAACTCGCTCGATGCAGCTTCGGGAGCTACCCCCAGGCTGGTGAATGGACACTTCAGCCGCGCCTCATCCGACATGAACACCAGGTCGGCGTAGCCGCAGATCGTTGCACCGATGCCGAGGCCCAGGCCGTTGATGGCGAGGATGAGTGGCTTGGGAAATTCGGCGAGCACGTCGAGAAATCCGGGAAACCCGTGTTCTCCGTTGACGAACCCGGGCTGCATTCGAGCTGCCATTTCGAGCAGGTCCTGGCCGGCGCTGAACCCGCGTCCGTTGCCGGTTATGACGACGACGGCCACCTCGTCGTCGCTCGCCGCAGCGAGCAACGCATTCGTCGTGGCATCGTACAACGCCTCGTTGAACGCATTCAGCGCATCGGGTCGATCGAGGGTGATGGTCCGGACACGGCCGTCGTCAGCAGTCTGCAGCATCGGAGCAGCCTGCCAGACCTGCGGAGTGCGGCGCTACCTTCGCAAGTAGTCTTTTCCCATGAGCAACAGCACCTACCTCACCGTGCTGCTCGGCCTCGGCGCGATCCTCTTCATCTCCCTGGTCGGCTGGTACAGCGCCGAACAGCGACATCGCCGACGTAACCGCGATCTCCTCACCGAGCTTCGCGCGCTGCAAATAGCAGCCACCTCGAACCAGAAGCGCGTCCTCGATCTCGAGGCGCAGCATGCAGAGGCGATTCGTCAGCTGTACCGGGCGCGAGCTGATGCCGCCGACGCCGATGCTCGCGCCGACCACGCCCACGAACAGCTCGAGCGCTTTCGTTCCGCCACGCGATCGTCCTGATTTCCGCCAACCTTGCGCCGGACGCTGCCAGTGGCAACACTCATCCAATGACCACACCGGGCCTCGACACAGAACGGGCCAGCACCTACCTTGCCGGCCGACACGCGGCGATGCAGGGCCCCTTGCAGTTCGATCTGGTCGCCGCCGGCGGATCCAACCTCACCTATGTGGTTTCGAACCGGGCCGGCGACCGCTGGGCCCTGCGTCGCCCGCCCGCCGGCGTCGCGGTCGCCACCGCGCACGACATGGCCCGCGAATGGAAGATCATCTCTGCGTTGTCGGCCAACTCCGATGTGCCGGTTCCGAATCCTGTGCTTTGGTGTGACGAGGCCGACGTCATCGGTGCGCCGTTTTACCTCATGGAGTTCGTCGATGGACTCGTGCTGCGAGACCGAGATGCTGCGGCTCCACTCGACGCTGCGCAGGCGAAGGCGGCCAGCGAGTCCCTCATCGCTACGCAACTCCTGTTCCACACCGTCGACCTCGATGCCGTCGGGTTGGCCGACCTCGGGCGCCACGACGGCTACATACAGCGACAGCTCAAACGGTGGAGTGGCCAGATCGAACGCGACGCGGCCCGCCCGTGCCCGCTCCTCGTCGAACTGCACGCCGAGCTCGCCGCTGCCGTTCCACCCGAACGGGCCGCTCCCGGCTTGGCGCATGGGGACTATCGCTTCGACAACACGATCCTGGGCGCTGACTTTTCGATTGCGGCCGTTCTCGACTGGGAGCTGTGCACGACGGGAAATCCGATCGCCGACTTTGTCTGGTCGCTCCAGTACTGGGCCGATGCCGGCGAACCGATGAGCTTTCTCGCCGACCCACCCACGGTCCTCGACACGTTCCCGAACCGGGCGTCGGTGCTCGATCGCTACGCCGCCTTGTCGGGCTTCGACCTCAGCGACCTCGACTACTACACGGTGTTCTCCTGGTGGAAACAAGCCTGCATCGTCGAAGGCGTGTACGCCCGCCGACAGCGCGGTTCGCGTGGGGGCATGACCGGCGGGAGCAACGAGGACACGGCGGCGCGCGCCACCGCGCTCACCGCTCGAGCGGTAGAACTCGGCGCCGAGCTACTCCGGTGATACCCGCCGGCGCGGCTCCACCCGAAATCGTCGTCATCGGTAGCGCCAACCTCGACATCGTCGTACCGGTCGACCACCATCCACGGACGGGCGAAACCGTGCTCGGCGGCGATCATCGTCGGGTTCCGGGAGGCAAAGGAGCCAACCAAGCCACTGCGGCCGCCCGGCTGGGTCGACGGGTCATCTTCATCGGATGCGTCGGCGATGATGACGCCGGTAGAACACTGAGAACGTCACTCGACGACGCCGGCGTCGACACCAGCCTCACGGCAGTCTTACCCGACACCCCATCGGGAATCGCAATGATCGCGGTCGACCGCGACGGCGACAACGCGATCGTCGTCAGTCCGGGCGCAAACGCCGCCCTGTCGCCAGAGCACATCGGACGCCATCGCGACGTCATCGCCAACGCACCGACACTGCTGCTCCAACTCGAGACCCCCATCGCCACCATCAGCGCTGCTGCGTCCATGGCCGGCGGCACGGTGATCCTGAACCCGGCGCCCGCCTCCGCTCTCCCACGAGATCTCCTCGACACGGTCGACGTGCTCGTTCCCAATCACATCGAGTTGGCCATGCTCACCGGAAGCGACCTCGGGCCGACGCCGGACACCGATGCGCTCGTGGCTGCTGCCCGCTCGCTTCCGGTCGACACGGTGGTCGTCACCTTGGGCGAGCGAGGCGCTCTCGCCGTGACGAAAACTGCGGTCGATCTCGTCCCTGCGCCAACGATCACGCCGGTCGACACGACCGGCGCCGGCGACGCCTTCTGCGCCGCACTCGCCGATGGATTGCTCTCCAACGACCTCCTCGACGCGGTCGCCTGGGCCGTCCGCGTCGGGGCAGCAACAACGCTGCGCCCCGGCGCGGCGCCGTCGCTGCCCGATCGCGAAGAAGTCGCTGCGCTGCTCACCCGGGCGCCCTGATATCAACCACCACTAATGGAGAACCGATGTCTCGCCCCAAGATGGTGATCGACTGCGACCCGGGACAAGACGACGCCATCGCGTTGCTCTGTGCCGCCCGGTACGCCGATGTCATCGGCATCACCACCGTCAACGGCAACGTTTCCGTCGACAAGACCACCGACAACGCGCTGATTGTCACGCAAATCGCGGAGCTGGACATCCCGGTGCACCGGGGCACCGCCGCCCCGCTCGTCGAGCCGCCGCGCCACGCCGACCACGTCCATGGCGCTTCAGGACTCGGTGGCCCGGTGCTTCCGCCGCTCGAACGACATACCGCTAGTGACGATGCGGTTTCCTACCTCCTCGACATCTCCCGCACGGAATCGGATCTCTGGCTGGTGCCCACCGGCCCTCTGACCAACATCGCATTGGCGATTCGTCGAGACCCAACATTCATGGACCGGTTCGCCGGGGTCGTGTTGATGGGCGGAAGTGCAACCGTCGGCAACGTGACCCCCAAAGCAGAATTCAACGTGTGGGCCGACCCGGAGGCCGCCGCCATCGTGTTCGAGGCCGGCCACGATCTCACGATGGTCGGACTCAACGTCACCCACCAGGTGCGCGTCGGGTCAACGGACGCCACGACCCTACGGGAGGCCGATACCGCGACGGCACTGTTCGTCGCCGACCTGATCGACTTTTATACCCGAGCGGTCGAGCACCAGGGCAGGGGCGCCGCGATCCACGACGCCTGCGCGGTATTGGCGGTGACCCACCCCGAACTCTTCGGCGGCCACCGCCATCACGTCGGGGTGGAACTCACCGGTCGACTGACCCGAGGGATGACCGTGATCGACGAACGGGGCCACGACGCGCAGGACAGCAATGCGACCGTGTTGTTCGACGTCGACGCCGACGCAGCGATCGCCGCGATCCTTGGCGCCGCGATCAGTCCGGGCGGCTGAACACGGTTCTCCGGCACGCCGCCGACGGAGCGCGCCGCGCAACGGACTAGATTGAGCGAACCACTCGGCGACGGCGGACGTCCCCTAAGACGACCAACGCCTTCCGTTTGTGCCTTCTCTTCTCTTCTCCGAACCACCCTTCCTGTGACCCAAAACGAACTTCTTCTGTATTGCGGTCTCGTCTGGGCTGGTGCGGTGGCGGTCATGATCGCGCTCGACTATCTCGGCAACAACTGGCCGAAACGGCGCTTTCGGCCGCGCGGTTGGCTCGAGCCACGACAATTGACGCAACGCTTGGCCTTTCGCCGAAAGGTTCGGGCGGTGAAGGACGAACAGGTCCGCGAGGCACTCGAAAGAAATCTCGGAACGCCAACGTTGGCGTTGTCGAAGAAGCGGCGCCAAGCGGCGATCGACCGGCGGCCGCTGCTCGCAACCCCAGAGGTGCTCGATCAACACCGCTTCGTCGATCCGGAGGCCGGTCACCACGGCGACTACTCGATGGTCGACGGTGCCGAAGACGCGTGGCGACGCGTCGAGTCGGCCGGCTGGAACGAGGAGAACCGTCGCCGTTTGGCAGCGGGGCAGCCACCGGTTCGCTGGAACCCGATCACCTCGTCCGAGGAGTCTGCGATTCTGTCGACGGTGGGCGACTCGATCGTGTTGACGTGGCCCAATCCGTCTGACGAGCCGTTCACCGGTGGCGACTTTTTCGACGATCGTGCCTCCACGATCAGCGACGCGGTGCCGTCCAGCGATGACTGACCACGCAACCCTGGCCGAACGTATCGCGGCCGGGGAGGTCATCCACAGCGATAGCGGCCACCGCCTCTTGCTGGCCTGGCCACTTCCGATCTCCGGTGACAAGCGGATCACCGTGCAGTACCTGTGCAGATCCGAGCGGCCCCAGTTGCTCCACGTCGCAATTCGCGGGGGTCGCGCGATCGCAAACGGGATGACCACCACGTCGTTCGTCATCCGATGCACGAGCACACCGGGCCCTATCGCCTTCGATGCACTACCGGACGACGAACTCGCAACCATCTACTTCTGGAATGGCTGGACCGTCGCCGGCATCGATCAGGCGTGGCTCGGCAATGCGGCACTGTGCGAGCTCGCGACAGACGGACCGACAGGCCAAAAGCCTCCGGGTGCGCGAGACGAATCGACCGAACGACACCGACTCGCATGCAGCGACGGCGTTGGCGCCGCCTTGTTCTCAGATCTGGTCGCCACCATCACGGTGGCGGAGCGATAAGGACGAGCCGCTACTCGGAACTGGCCTGGCGCGGTGCAGGAAGGTCGTTCTTGACTCGGTTCCATTCGTCGACATCGCGCCTGCTCATGACTTGCCGGTCGTAACCGGTGATGAGCGTGTGCCCGGTGCCAGACGCCGTTGTCTGGGGGGTGGACATGTAAATTCACCTTCTGGTGTATGGATATTCGTGGAAAAGTATGACAGACGATCGTCGGCAAAGAAATAGTTCGTCCTACCCAACCGTCCTACGCGACCGTCCTACGCGACCGTCCTACGCAAGCCTCAGCGCTGATAGCGGACGGCCGACCACCACGCATCGAGCGGCGCCGGCGAGAGGACCCCGGCGACTGCGAACGAGAAATCGAGCAGGCTCTGCGCGTCGGTACTTTCGGGAAAGTGGTAGATGAGTCCACGCTTCGTGTGCTCCTGCCCCACGACCCACGTCTCGGGGGTCGTCACGCCCTGCGCCGCGAGTTGCGCGACCGCCTTCGGCCCTGCGCCGTGTTGCACCCCCAACGAGCCCGCCTGCGCACGCTTTCCCGAACGATCCGGTCCCATGATCGTGACGAAGGGCAGGTCTGAACCACGCGCCGAAAACCAGCCGCTGACGCCGCGCCGGTCGGTGAAATCGCCGAGTCGCTGGTCGGGAATGATGGGCTCGAGGTTCACCCAGCTCGATCCGTCGGCGGCTCGGAGTTGTTCGTCGATCCAGACCCGCACGATGTCGCATTCTTCGACCGTGCATTCGACGAGCTGCTTCTCCACTGCCATGCAGTGGACGCTACCGGCTTCCCGTTGCTCATCGACCGCAGCCATCCCCGCCCGCTTCGCGTAAGGATCCGCACAAAATCGCTACAGCTGCGGCCCGAAGTGCCGATCTAGGTCCAATGCGCATCGTTCGCGGCAAGAGGAAGACGAAGGATCCCTATCGGTCGGGTTTGTTTGCCTGGTCCGATCCCTTCGCGCACGCCCGATTTGATCAGGGCGACCTGTCCGCCGCCCAAGAGCAACCAGCACCGCCGGCCCAATTGCGTGGCTCACTCCGCCAAACCCAAGCCCTCATGGACGGCGAAGGGGAGGCACTCGGCAGCGAGACAGCCTTCCAATCGTTCTGGAATGGCGAGGGTGAGCAACAAACGATCGAAGAGCGGTTCAAGAAGATTCTGAAGTAGCTGCGTCAGCCGGCGGAACGTCAAGATCAGCACCGGCGACAACGGCAAGCCCAACCGGAAGCAGCCATCGGCCCAGCTCGGTCAGCCGTCCGTTCTCGTCGAGCGCACCGCACACCTCCCAGGCGTGCAGCGTCAGGCCGAACGCGTACGCGATGTAGTCACGGTCGCGCTTCGGAATCGTCGTCGTCACTTCCGGACTGGCATTGATGTTGTCGACCAGCCCCATGGGGTCGACCTCGGTTCCCACTCCGGCCCGAACGAGTTGCACGACGGCACCGAGCCAGTCGGCCCATTCCAGCGCATCGATCGCCTCTCGATCCGCCGGTTCGAAGTGGTCGAGGGCCAGTGGCCGCACATAGGCCGCGGTCAATCGGGCGAGTTCGAACGCCGAGGACGGTGCCGGTGCGCCAGCAGCGTGCAGCACGTCGCTCGCATCGACACGATGCGCGCCGAAGGAAGCGACCACCTCCCCCCAGACAACGGGTGGTTCGGCCTCGAGTTGTTGTGCGCACGTGGACCGCAACAGTTCCACCGCATAGCGATCGTCGTCCGCATCTGCCGGGCGAGGCTCGTAGGGAGCGACATCGGGCACGACGAGGTCGAGGGTGAAGGCGGGATCGCGCAGGACCGATCGCAGCCTGAGGACGGCCACGAGTTGGTTCAGTCGAAGGGCCTCGTCCCAGACCACGGGAGCGGCGAGTGCTTCAGCCACGATGTTGGTCAAACCGTCAACGGGTTGGGGAGCGACCACCAGTCGATCGTCATCCTCGAGCGCGGCAACCGGATCGGGTCCGCTGAACGCGATGGTTTGCAGGGTGCCGTCGTCGTGGAGTTCGATCAACATCGCATGGTCGCTCGTGGCCGACCCGTCACGCGACAACTCCACGACGATGGATCGGCTCCCCGATCGGTCACTGAGTGCAGTCACTCCGACCGCCCGTGCCGAGGCCTGGTCGACCGTAAGTTCGTCCATTGCGGCCGGCCCGACCACGTTCCCGACCTCGCGCAGCTCGTGCCGAAGCGACACCATCGACTCGAACAGGGCCGATGTGGAGCCGTCGCTGCGGCCGTCCGCATCGGCAAACAGCGCAACCGCACCCGACACCCACACATCGCGCTGCGATGGGTCGAGATCTTCCAGCCCTGCCGTTGCGGCCACGATGTCGGCGAGAACTGCGGTACGGGGGTTGTCCACGAAGCGAGCTTGTCATCCGAGAGGGCCCGAGCCGGTACCCGGCCGCATGCTTGCACCAGTAGCGTCGACCCATGCCTGAACTACCCGAGGTCGAGACCGTTCGGCGAGAGCTGCTACCCGAGCTCCGCGGACGATCGTTCGTCGAGGGCTGGACGCATCCGTCGACCAAATTCACGCCTGCGCTCGAGGCCGTCGGCGCAGAGGTGCAAGGCATCGCCCGCCGAGGCAAATATCTGTTGGTCCAACTCGACGACAACCGAGAACTCGTGGTGCACCTCGGCATGACCGGGAAGCTCTCCCCCGATGGCGATCCCGCCGCACCACACGTCCGAGCATGGTGGCGCCTCGACGACGGTCGGGTGCTCACGTTCGACGACGTTCGTCGGTTCGGCCGGATCCGGGTCGTCGACACCGGCGACTATTCCGGGATCGCCACACTTGCCGCCCTCGGCCCCGAACCGCTCTCATCGGAGTTCACGCCGCCTCAGCTGCACCGCGATCTCACGGCGAGCACCCGTCGTATCAAAACGCAGCTCCTGTCGCAGCGCCCGGTCGCCGGCGTCGGCAACATCTACGCCGATGAGGCACTCTGGCGAGCGATGGTTCGCCCCTCGGCCCGATCGATCACGAAGCCGCAAGCCGAGCGCTTGCACGAGGCGATCGTTGCGGTGCTGACCGCAGCCGTCGCCAACCGCGGCACCACACTGCGGGATTATCGTCGACCGGACGGCTCCGAGGGCCAGAACCAGCACGAACTGCAGTGCTACGGACGAGCAGGGCTGCCGTGCCCGCGTTGTGGGACCGAACTACGATCACGCGTGCTCGACGCCCGCACGACGACGTGGTGTCCGACCTGCCAAAAGCGCTGATTCCAGGCGCCGCGTTCGGCCACCGTTCGGTCATCTCACAGGTTTTCCATCCCCCCAGATGCATTTCGGTCACTTTGCGTGGTACTTTTGCTTTGCGATGCCGCGCACGGTGGCATTCTCGCGTTGTGTAAAACTCGCGTTGTGTAAAAGGGGTCCCCATGGGCCGAGTTCGACTAGCTCTCCTCATTCTTCTCGCCGTCGCCGGTGTCGCCGCCGCCGCATTCTTCATCGATGGCGCCCGCACCGACCAGTACGAGGCGTCGGCGACGTTCGGCATCGTCGAGGGTCTGCCCGACACCGATCGGGTTCGCCTGGCCGGAGAGCTTGCGCCGGAAATCAACAGCGCATTGTTCCTGAACTCACTCAACGAGCAAATCGGCGACGGGGACGTGCGCGAGCTCCGAGCCTCACCGTCGGAGAACGGCGAAATTCGTGTCAAAATCCGAGCCGGATCCTCCGACGGGATCGAGGCCGGCATCGCCGGGGCCTTCGCACAGCTCGACCGGGACCAGCGTGAAAACCGTCAGCGGCAGGTGGCGAACGACTTGGGAGATATCGAACGGCGGCTCATCGTCATCGATCAAAGCCTTGCCGCTGGACAAGGCGACACCGACCTCCTCACCGAAGAACGCGAGAGCCTCGCGGGCGAACAAGAACTCTTGACCGCAACGATCGATGTGTCCCCGGTCGAGCTGGTCGAGCCGGCAGAGATCCCGGACTCGCCGGTGAGTCCGCGCCCGATTCGCACGGCGGCGTGGGCCGCATTCGCGGCCGCAGTCCTCGGGGCAATGGCGTTCCTCCGATTCGGCCGGGCAACAAAGCCGCTGCTGGAGACGCCCAAACCGGTCGACGTCTCCGACCTCGTCACGCCACCGGCCGCACTGCCGACCGTGCGGCCGGGGTTGTTGAGCAGCCGCCTGGCCGGAGACGCTGCCACGTCCCCGCCGCGATCCGACGCAACCCAGGACACCGACCACCGTTTCGGTCGGACAGCCCCGCTGGCGGCCGTGAGGTCCGTCTCGAACGAGGTCGCGGCCACGGTGACAAAAGATGACGATCTCGCCAACGCAACGCCCCTCCTGGCCGTGGCTCCGCTCCTTGCCCGGGACCCACAGCTGGCAACACTTCCCCCGCCGACGGTCGACAGGGATCATGCTGATCCGGTCGACGGCGAGGTCGAAGCCGAACAGGGCGCCGCACAAACCCGAGCGCAGCTCGACGATGCGGATGACCCATCGATTCCCCGAACCGATGGTGAGGAACAGCACGATGATCTCGCAGATCTCGCGAATCCCACGGAGACGACAGCCGACGCACAAACCCCGGGACCAGCGACCGTCTCGCCGCTCACCGGCGGAATCGACGACGTCGCCCGGCGACTCGAGACCGCTGGGTTCCAGGCCGGTATGGTCGTGCGAGCAGATGGGACTGCAGCCCACGACACCGGGCAGGACCTGATTGCCTCGCTCGCCAACCAGGGACAAACCGCAGCCCACCTCCGCGTGACCACCGCCGCGAGCCAGGCCGAGCGACTGGTCTTCCAGCGGTGGTCCGATGACGAGGCCAATGCTTCCGACCGGCCCGTGACCGGCGACAAAGGTCGGCCATATACACAGCTCGCCATCGAGAACCCTGCGGCCCAGGATCTCGACGCAACCGTTGCCAAGCTTCGACGGTCCAACGATCACGTGCTCATCACCGCAGACGCGCTCGACGTCGACGGCCTCGCCTCCATCGGTGAGGTTGCCGATGCGCTCGTCGTCGATGCCGGCAGATGGCAAAGCCCGGCGGAGATGGCGAATCGATTCCCAGAATTGCCACACGTCGCCACGGTGCAAGCTGACAACCAATCGGGTGGGGTCCCCTGGTGGCTGATCGCTGCCGGCGCAGCAGTTCTGCTCGTCGGCGGCGTCGGCGCCGCGGTGGCCTTGTCCGGCGGCGACGATCCGGCGGATCAGGCGTCCACCGCTACGAGCGTCGACCAAGACGCAGCCACGGACGACCCACCGACCACGGACGCGCCCACCACGGCACCGGTCAGCACCGCACCTGTCGCGGCCGCGCCCACCACCGCGGCACCCGCCACGGCAGCACCCACCACCGCAGCACCCACCACCGCAGCACCCGCCACGACGGCTCCCGCTACACCCGCGTTCACGTTGGTACTGCCCGACAACCTTCCCGGCGTCGAGCAACCGGCCCGACAGGGCATCTACCGTGATGGCAAGCTGTACCTCGAGGGCGAGGTCGAAAGCCGAGACGTCGCCGACCAGATCATCGAGCGGGCGGTCGCGGTGATCGGCGCCGAGAACGTCATCGACAACTACGTCATCGACCCTGCGGCCCCCCGGTCGACCGCCGGCACCGTTCTGGTCGACGAGGCGATCTTGTTCAGTTCGGGAAGCGCATTCCTCGACCCGACCGACAATGAGCTGCTCGGCCTCGGCGAAGCGATTCTTCGTTTGTACCCGAACGTGACCATGCGCATCGTCGGGCACACCGACAACGTCGGCTCGGCCGCCAGCAACCTCGCCTTGTCCGAGAACCGAGCCCAGGCAATGGCCGACTACTACATCTCGCTGGGAATCCCTGCGGATCGGTTCGAGGTCGAGGGTCGCGGCGAGAGCCAGCCAGTTGGACCCAATCTCACCGAGGAAGGACGAGCGCAGAATCGTCGCATCGTCGTCGAGCTACTCGACCTGCTCAGCTAACGCCGACGAACCACTGTCAGGCGTTTCGCCTTCATGGCGCAGCGCTGCCTCGGCCCTCGTACGGTCCGAGGCCTTCCATCTGGCGCAGGATATTGATGCGTTCGGACATCGGCGGGTGGGTATCGAACATGTTGTTGAACCAACGACCCTTGTTGCCTTCGACGTGGTCGTCCGGTGTCTCGATCCACAGATGCGACGTTGCGTGTGATGTTCGCCGCACCACCGTCGAATCGGCGTCGAGCTTCTCCAGTGCTTTGCGCAGGCCCGACGGGTTCCGGGTGATCTCGACCGCCGTCGCATCAGCCAACGACTCGCGTCGACGACTGACCGCGGCCTTCAACATCGCTGCAGCCAGCGGAGCCAGAATGGCGACGACCACCATCCCCACGATCATCAACGGATTGCCGCCGTCCTTGTTGTTGCGGCGATTGCCGCCACCGAAGTACAGCAGGCGCCAAAATATGTCGACGATGAGCGCGATCGCTCCGGCGGTGGCGACGGCCACGGTCATCACCCGAATGTCATAGTTCCGAACATGGGCAAGCTCGTGCGCGACGACGCCTTCGAGTTCGTCTCTGCTCATCTTTTCGAGCAGGCCGGTGGTGACCGCCACCGCGGCATGGTCGTAGTTCTTGCCCGTTGCGAAGGCGTTCGGCGCCGGGTCGTCGACCACGAAGACGCGCGGCTTGGGAATGCCCGCGGCGATGGCCAGACCATCGACGATGTTGTGCAGGCGAGCGTATTGTTGCTCGTCAGCAGCGACGGCACCCATCGACGACAGAGCGATCTTGTCGCTCAACGCATAACTCGTCACCGCCATCCCGCCGGCGATGACCACGCCGGCGATCACCCCGACGCTACCCGCGCCAACCGCGAGCGAGATCGTCGTTGCAACCACGGCGAGCAGCACGAAGAATGCCGCCATGAGGCCCCACGTCGCCCGCCGGTTCTGGGCCTTGAGGTCGTAGAAATCTCTTCGTTCGGACAACGTTGGGTCAGTTCTCGTCTTTTGGGGCGGCGTCTCGAACGTCGGAAGCGACAGTCGCCTTCCGGCTGGAGCAGCAACACCCAGACTACTCGCACGGACGACTTGTTCAGGGGCGCTCGCTCCGGTGCCGAAACACCTGGGGATGGCTTTTCCACCCCGCACGGCCGACGAGCTCGGCGATCTGCGCCGCTCCGGTCCTCCCTTTGCGCTCGACCCGGCCATCGTCGAGCGCGTCTACGAAGCGGCCTGGTATCTCCTGCCCGGACCCGCCCCCGCCTTCGCTGCGACAACGTGGACATTCGAGGTGGCGACGACGCGCCTCGACGCGCTGCCGAGCAACGATGCGGTGCTGCCGTGGCTCGTCGCGATCGCTGATCGCGAATCGCGCCGTCACCGCTCGATCAACCAGTGGGCGCGACGGAAGAACCAGAGGTACACCGACGCGCAGGATCCGACAGCTCGTGCGCTCCACCTCGCCGAGGCGATCGGCCGAATCGACCCCGACAACCGACTGGCCCTCGTTCTGCGGCACCTCTTGCACGCCTCCGACGAGCACGCCGGCGCGGCCCTCGGCATTCGAGCCGCGCAGGTGAACGAGTTCGTGAAGACCAGCGAAATACACCTGGCGGACCACACCAAGGTTGCTGCCCGCGTACTCGGGCAGCTGCCGCCGCCGGCTTCCCTCCAATCGCTCTCGAGCGTCACGCCGATGCAGCGCACACAGAGCCGACGATCCAAGCTCAACTACGGCTGGCAGAGCGACGGATTTCCCACCAAAACCGCGTACGACAACCAGACGCAGCGCCGCGTCATGACCGCCGGAGCGATGGCCGCCGTCGCTGCAGCACTGGTGATCGGCTTCAACCAACTCGAGCCGCTCCGCCCAACCTTGCAGCAACCTGCTGCGGCAGCTGACGCTCATATCGACGTGCCGACGAGTGGCTCTGCGACCACGACATCGGCTGCCCCACCAACGACGACCACACCTCCCGAGGCCTCGGCTGCGCCCGTCACAACCGGTCCGCCGGAGGCGTCAGCCGATGGGCCGGGGTTCGTCTTTCCGGACCTCTCCGGTGCCTCGGCACCGACAACCACCGCCCCGACCGGGCTTGTCTTCCCCGACCTCTCCGGCGCGTCGGCATCGACAACCACCGCCCCGACCGGGCTCGTTTTCCCGGATCTGTCGGACGTGCTCACAGAGGAATCCGGTACCGAGGCGTAGCCCAACGAGGTGACCCCATCATTGGTCGATTGCGCTCTACGCTGTTGAACCGGCTGACCCAACCGTTTCCCCCCGATGCCGCTTGTTTCAAGGCCGAATGCCCATGCGTCCCACTTCTCCGCTCCTCCGCACGGCATTGGCCGTGTTCGCAACGTATTGCGTCATCGGCGCACTGCTTGCGGCGCCCGCAAATGCGCAGGTCGACGAAGGCGAACTGGCCGCATTGGAGCGAGCGCTCGACGAGCTGACCCCGCAGATCACCGACCTCACGGGCCTCCTCACCGACACGAACCTCGAGATCGACGACATCGATCTCCTCCTGCAGCGAGCGGACACCGAGCAGGCGCTGCTCGTCGATGACTACACCAGGGCGCTCGATGGCCGGACCCGGCCGGCGGAGTTCTCTCGCGCCGCGGCGATTTCCTCGTTTGTGTACGGGGATCCTCGTGCGGAATCAGCACTGCAAGAACTCGCTGCACTCGACTTCAACCGCGAGAACTCTCAGCGCCGACAGGTCTACGACACCGTCATCACCGACGCGCTCGAATCCGTTGCTGCCGCCGATCAGCAACTCCGCCGACTCGCCGATCAGGTATCCGCGAGCGCAGCTGCGCAGGAAGAAGCGATCCGCGCAAGGTCACAGCTCATCGATATTCGCTCGACCTTGCTCGAGGATCGCGCTGCGCTCTTGCAGCAGCAGCGAGCACTGCGGCTCCGCATCGATTGGCTCTCGTCCCTCCAGAACAGGTGGGTGCTCACCGGCGCAGCCGGCTGGGACGGCACCGAACGTCGAGTGCTCGCGGTGAAGATCGACAACGTTGCAGCCGCCCGACCGCAGTCGGGGATAAATGAAGCCGACATCGTCTTCGAAGAACGCGTCGAGGACGGTCGGAGCAGACTCATCGCCGTATTCCACTCGACCGCCGCCGATCCGGTCGGGCCCATACGGTCGGTCCGAACCTCCGATCCCAAGATTCTCGAGAACCTGGCCTCACCGCTTCTGGCGAGTTCGGGCGGAAACGCGGGCGCCCGACAGTCCCTCGCGGCCTCGACGCTGACCGACGTCGGGGTTTTGGCCTATCCGAACCTGTACTGGCGAAACCGTGGTCGGCGCGCCCCGCACAACCTGTACTCGAACACCACCGACCTCTGGGCTGCCGGCGGGAGCGGCGTCGGGCCACCACCCTCGTTCCGTTTCCGACCGCCGGGCGAACCGCTTCCCGCCGGGTCGATACCCGTGCGAGATCTCAACATCACATTCGGGAAAACCGACGTGTCCTACTCCTGGAATGGCTCGGGCTGGAATCGAAGCCAGGACGGCACGCCGCACGTCGACACCGCCGGCATCCAAGTCGCGCCGACGAACGTGGTCGTGCAGTTCATCGGCTACAGCCCCAGCCCGGCCGATCTCGCGTCCCCGGAGGCGAACGTGGTCGGCACCGGCGACGCGTGGGTGCTGTTCGACGGGCACCTGGTCGAGGCGCAATGGGTGCGGTCCACCCCCGACAGTCCGACCCTGTTGTTCGACGCCGCAGGAGAGGTCCTGCCGATCAACGCCGGACGGACCTGGGTTGAGCTTCCCCAAATCGGCTCCGCTGCGACCTACCAGTAGCCTGCGTAGGAATGTCTGCTATTCGATTTCGCTGCCCCCCTGATGATGCCGCGTTCGAAGACTGGTTCGGTCGGGTTCGCAGCGAACTCGACGTACCCGCCGCGTTCCCCGAGCCGGTCTTGGCCGAGGCGCACCGGGTTGCAGCACGCGGACCACAGCTTCCACCGGGGGTGCCCTCGTCCGCACTTCCCGATCGGCGGGACATCGACCTTGTCACGATCGATCCACCGACCAGCCTCGACCTCGACCAGGCGTTCGCGGCGCAGAGGCGCTCGAGCGGCTACCGCGTCTTCTACGCCATTGCCGATGTCGCGGCATTTGTCACCCCGGGTGGCGCGATCGACGCAGAGGCGCTCGAACGTGGAGTCACCCTCTACAGCCCCGACATCAACACGCTTTTGCATCCGCCGTCTCTCGCCGAGGACGCAGCGAGCTTGCACGCCGGTCGAGATCGCTGGTCCGTCCTCTGGACGCTCGACCTCGACGCCGACGGCGAACTCGTCAACACCGAGGTCGAGCGGGCCCTCGTTCGCAACCGAGAAAAGCTGTCCTATGCCGAGGCGCAGCGCAGAATCGACGACGGCTCCGCTTCGGAGTCCCTTGCGCTGTTGGCCGAGATCGGCCGGCGGCGCGAAAATCTCGAACGCGAGCGTGGGGCCGTCAGCCTCAACCTTCCGGCGCAGGAGATCGCCCACGACGGCGAGGTGTACACCCTCGAATTCGACGAGACGCTGCTCGTCGAAGGATGGAACGCACAGATTTCGCTGCTCACGGGCATGGCCGCCGGGCGCCTGATGGTCGAAGCCAAGGTGGGGCTCTTGCGCACCCTGCCGGAGCCATATGACCGAACCGTCGACGATATTCGACGGTCGGCGCTCGCCCTCGGGATCACGTGGCCTGCATCGATGTCGTATGCCGATCGGGTGCGGGACCTCGATCCCAATGAACCGTCTCAGGCCGCGCTGCTCAACCAGGCCGCACGAGGGCTTCGGGGCGCCGGCTATGTCGCGTTCAACGGCGAGCTGCCGGACTACACGCGCCACGCCGCCATCGCCGCCGACTATGCCCACGTCACCGCTCCATTGCGACGCGTATGTGACCGGTTCACCAACGAGATCGTCTTGGCACTGGCCGCGGGGCGCACGCCGCCCGAGTGGGCGACCGACGCCCTCCCCGAGTTGCCTTCGGTCATGGGCCGGGCACGATCGAAAGACCGCAGCCTCGAGCGAGCCGTGGTCGATCTCACCGAGGCACTCACGTTGCGCCACCGCATCGGTGCGGTGTTCCCCGCCACCGTGGTCAACGTCGACGACAAGGCTGCGAAGGTGCAGATCGCCGAACCAGCAGTCGTCGCCAACATCGATCCCTCGGGGCTCGACCTCGGCGACCAGATCAACGTCCGATTGGCGTCGGCCGATGCGACGACCCGGTCGGTCACCTTCGAACGGACGCCATAGGTGGAGAAGCGACGAATCTGCGTTGTCGGTGCGGGACTCACGGGCACCTTGGTCGCCGCCCGCATGGCCGACGCCGGCCACGATGTCGACATCTACGACCGACGGGCGGATCTTCGACGCCTCGACCTCGATGGGGGTCGATCGATCAACCTCGCGCTGTCGGAGAGAGGGTTCGACGCACTCGACCGCATCGGCATCGCCGACGACATTCGCGCTGCGGCGGTGCCGATGCGTGGTCGCATGATGCATTCGGTGGGCGGTGAGTTGACGTTCCAGCCCTACGGCACCGACCCGTCCCATGTCTTGATGTCGGTGAACCGTGACGACCTCAATATTGCGATGCTGAACTCCGTTGATTCCCGTCCCAATATCACCGCTCACTACGGCGTGAAGCTCGTCACGCTCGACCCCGACCACGCCGAGGTCACGCTCGAAGCCGACGACGAAACGTCGGTATGCCAGTTCGACACGGTGATCGGCGCCGACGGGGCATTTTCGGCGGTGCGCCAGGTCCTCCAACGCTCCCAGGGATTCGATTTCGAACAGGATTTCCTGGAACACGGATACAAAGAACTCACGATCCCGGCCCACCCCGACGGCTCGTACCAAATCGAGCCCCATGCCCTCCACATTTGGCCGCGCGGTACACACATGATGATCGCGCTCCCCAATCCCGATGGGAGTTTCACCTGCACACTCTTCTGGC
>CBESNZ010000011.1:0-21039 GCA_965531045.1 uncultured Acidimicrobiales bacterium | reverse complement strand
TCGCGCCCCCCCCGGACCCGCGGCGCGCCGCCATGCTCGATGCGGTACCGATGGGCCGCCTCGGCCAGACGGCCGACATCGCAGCGGCCATCGCCTTCTTGGCCTCCGATCACGCCGGATTCGTGACCGGTGTGGTGTTACCCGTCGACGGCGGCATGGCCATGGGCGCGTAGCCACCGGTTCCGCCTCTCGGTACCCATCGAGCCGATAACCTGTCCACGCCAAGTCCAATGCTTGGCAACCAATGAGGAGAATGCAGCAGCCGTGAGCGAAGAAAACTTCGAACGATTCAAGAAGTGCGCCGTCGAGGTACTGGCGGTCGAGGGCGACAAGGTCACCAAGGAGGCATCGTTCGCCGATGACCTCGACGCCGATTCTCTCGACCTCGTCGAGTTGATCATGGCGCTCGAAGAAGAATTCGACGTCGCCGTAGACGAAGACGAACTCGAGGACGTCACGACGGTTGGCAAGGCCTACGACCTCATCGTGGCCAAGCTGTAATGCAAGGCCGACGCGTCGCTGTCACGGGTCTCGGCGTCGTCGCGCCGTGCGGTATCGGCGCGTCGGACTTTTTCGACGGCCTCCTCGGCGAAGCGCCGGTCGGCGAACGTCGTGTGACCGATTGGGATCCGTCGCCATATTTCGACAACCCCAAAGAGGCCCGACGGTCGGACCGCTACACACAATTTGCGTTGGCGGCGGCGGCCGAAGCACTCGAACAGGCCGGCGACATTCCCTACTCCCGCTCCCGAATGGGAGTGTGGGTCGGCACCGGCGTCGGGGGCATCGGCACGCTCGAAGAACAAATCGTCGTGAACGAGACCAAGGGTGCCCGTCGGGTGTCTCCCTTTCTCGTGCCGATGATGATGTCCAACGCAGCCAGCGCATCCATTTCGATGCGGTACGGCTGGCAGGGGCCGTGCGAAAACACCTGCACGGCGTGCGCTGCCGGCACCCATGCCATCGGTAATGCGGCGCGCATGATCGCCAGCGGGCGCTGCGACGCCGTCGTCACCGGCGGCGCCGAAGCACCGTTCACCCCCACCGCAATCGCCGGATTCGGCAATATGACCGCTTTGTCGAAGTCCGGCGTCTCTCGACCATTCGACGCTGGACGCGACGGTTTTGTCATGGCGGAAGGGGCGGGAATACTTGTGCTCGAGGCCTGGGACATGGCCGAGGCCCGCGGTGCCAGCATCATTGGCGAGGTCCTCGGATCCGCCAGCACGGCCGATGCTCATCACATCACCGCACCCTCGCCCGGTGGGGTCGGGGCAATCAGTTGCATCGAGATCGCTCTCGAAGATGCAGGGATCGACGCATCCGCCGTCGTACACATCAACGCCCACGGCACGTCGACGCCGCTCAACGACGCCGCCGAAGCGGCCGCCATGGCCAAGGTCTTCGGCACGCCGGGCCCGCTCGTCACCTCGACGAAGGGCGTCACCGGACACGCTCTCGGTGCCGCCGGTGCCCTCGAGGCGGCTGCGGTACTCCTCGCCATGCAGCACCGTGTGATTCCCCCCACTGCTGGATACACCACGGCAGACCCGGACATGCCGACGATCAATCTCGTCACCGAAGCGACGGCGTGGGAGCCAGGCCCTTCACTTTCCAACAGCTTCGGTTTCGGTGGCCACAACGGCACCGTCGTCCTCGGGCCGTATTCTTAAGCACTTCACGGCTCAGGCGCCTTGGCGCCTTCGCCGCTCTGCTTGACGCACGCGCCCAGCAACGCTTCGCGTTGCGTCAAGAACTGCTGGCGCACTTCTCGCCCGCCGGTTCCTCAGGCGAAGACGAAGAGGAGGTCGCAGGACGCGGCGGTTTTGCCGTCGAGGAGTGCTGCGCCGCGGCCTTTGCCCGCCCGTGCGGACATCTGCAGCATCTCGATGCGCAACTCGAGGGTGTCCCCCGGTACGACCTGGCGACGAAATTTCGCCTTGTCCAGGCCGCCGAACAGCGGCAACCGGTCGGCGTAGCGCGGATCGGACAGCACGACGTAGGCACCAAGCTGCGCAATTGCCTCGCACATCAGCACCCCTGGCAACGTCGGTCGCCCTGGAAAATGCCCGGCAAAGAAGGGCTCTTCGCCACTCAGGTGCCAGGATCCGACGGCGGATGCACCGGGCACCAACTCGGTGACGTCGTCGAGAAACAGGAATGGATCTCGATGCGGAAGGACATCGGCCGGCGGGGCAAACGGGCCGGTAGCGGGCTTGGACTGATCGGGTTGTTCCACAACTCTCCACTTTTCGGTTGAGGGATCGCCCGGTTCCGGGAGGGCGGTTTGGTCGAGAAAACGTCGTGTGGTGATGCCGAGAACGACATCACCACACTCTTCCGTTCCAGTTTGTTCATTTCACTTCACGTTTGTTCACGCAAACCTGAACGAAACCCCATTGACTACCCGCATTGTGCGAGAGCCAACGCAACTACTGCTTGCCTGCAGCCTTCAGCTTCGAGCCAGCCTGGATCTTGACGGCGCGACCGGCAGCAACGGCGATGGGTTCGCCGGTGCGTGGGTTGCGGCCGGTGCGGGCCTTGGTTTCCTTCTGCGAGAACTTGATGTAACCCGGGACGGATACTTCGCCGCCCTTGGAAACCTCTTCACACACGATGTCGAAGAACGCATCGACACAGGCGCCAGCGGCTGCCTGAGTCGTATCGGCCTTGGACGCAATTTCGGCGACGAGTTCGCTCTTTGTCATGCTTGTACTCCTTGGTAATGCGCCCGAGGATTGGAGTTACTACGGGCTTGCGAATTACAGGCCAGTAGAAATCGAGGCCCATGTCAAGCATTTCCGCATTTCTGGGCACATTTCCTTCGTTGCCGTTTCAACAGTCCGAGGCACTTTTGTCACCGGTCCGAGGCCGGGATCGCGAATTACACGAGGCCTTCTCGCACGCTTCGAGCGAGCACTACGCGGTGTTGATCATCGCGGTCGCGGCCCGGTCGAAGTACTCGAGAACCGCCGCCTCCGCGTCGGCGGGAAGCCCTCCCCCGCGCACCGCAGCAGCCATGTGCCCGAACCACGCATCTCGTTCGGGAAGGCCGATCGCAAAGGGCGCATGCCGCATCCGCAACCGCGGGTGACCACGTTCCTCGCTGTAGGTCGCCGGCCCGCCCCAGTACTGCACGAGAAATCCGGCGGTGTGCGCCCGGGCATCGGTGAGGTCCTCCGGGTAGAGCACCATCAACAGCGGATCGTGGGCGACCGCGTCGTAGAAGCGGTCGACCAGATCGACGAACCACTGCTCGCCGCCCACGAGTTGATACAAGGTCCCCGAAGACATGACCCCGAGTTTACGGTTGGGCCCGGACGATACGACCAGCCTCGACGCCACGGCCGATTCAGGAGATTCCGTAGAGCTCCGCGATGTTCGCTCGGAGGGATGCCTCGTTGAGAATGCTCGTCGTTCGTACCCGGTTTCCCTGGTCGTCGTAGAACGCGGTGACCGGCATGCCATTGGGAGCCCCCGCAAAGCCGGTCACCGAGTCATAGAGGCCACTGCCGTTGTTGAGCAGGCCGTTGATGTCGTTCCCGAGCGGCCACCACCCGACCCCGTGTCGTTCGGGCATCGCCCGGGCGTTCTGATCGTCCTGGGTGTTGATCCCGACGAAGTGCACTTGGTCACGCAGGTCGGTCGAAACGCTCGCGAATGCCGGCAATTCCGCATCGCATGCTTCGCACCACGATGCGTAGAAGTTCACCACGGTGGGTTTTCCACCGAACTCGGCGAGCGTGAGCCGGCCATCGCCATCTGGATCATTGGCGACGACGGGCAGATCCCAGGCGTCGGCCGAGGTTTCGCCGCTTTCGGGCAGCGAGCGATAGAACGCGAAGCCGAAAAGCCCCACCACGATCACGCCGAGCGCGATCCACTGGCGACGGGCGGACAGGTTCGCTCGTCGTTGAGATTTCCGTTGTTCCGCTTGGCGCGCCGCGGCCGCAGTGGCGGCCTCTGCTCGGCGCAACTCCTTCGCTGCCGCCTTCGCCTCGCGATCGGGTGCGGACGATGCCGCAGCCGGGGCGGGACGTCGATTCTTGTTCTTCTTCGAGTTCTTGGCCATCGTCTCGTCCCTACCGTCGTTGTTGACCGTCGTCGTTGCGGGGCGGTCGAGGCTCGCCGTTGACCGAAGCCGAGCTTTGCGTCAACGCGGTGGCAAAGCCGGTGAGCCGCTGCACGGGGCCCGAATCGGAGCGTTGGTCGATCCTCGCCCGCAGACAGCGCTTTGTGTTGAACATCAGACGAACCACCGCATTGCAGTCGATGCATTCCTCGATGTGCGTTTGCACCGCCGCCGCCCGACCCGCGTCGAGCTCACCGTCGACAAAGGCGTCGAGTCGACGCCCCATTCGCTCGTGGGCCCAGCGTTTCACGCTGCCGGAACCCAGTCGCAGCCCACACTATTCCCGGCCGGTCCACTACGGTGATCCCGTGGAGTCCCCCGATCCGGAAACGGCGCGGCGTCGTGAGGCGCAGTCCAAAGCAGCGACGGCGAACACCGCTCCCACCAGCGACCAACAATCAGCGGCGGCGTTCGAGAAGTACGTTCTGCCCGAAGTCGACGTGATGTATCGCGTTGCGTACTCGCTCACCCGCAACGCCGCCGACGCCGAGGACCTCGTCCAGGACGCATTGCTGCGCGCGTATCGGGGCATCGACCGATTCGACGGGCGATACCCCCGAGCCTGGCTCCTCACCATCTTGCGGAACGCGCAGATCAACCGTGTCCGCCGTAAGCGACCCGAGCTGCTCCGGGATCCAGATGCAGCGCTCGAACGCCTGGCCGACACCGAGACCGTCGGCACCGCTCCCGAGTCGGCCGTCATCGATGCAACATTCGATGCCGCCGTGCACGCAGCGTACGACAGCCTGCCAACCAAGTTCGCGATCGTCGTAGAGATGGTTGACCTCAACGGCCTGTCCTATCAGGAGACCGCCGACGCCCTCGGCGTTCCTCTCGGCACGATCATGAGCCGTCTCCACCGCGCTCGCACTCGGATGCGCAAGCACCTGGCAGACCACGGCGTCAGCTCGTACCGGGCCGCAGCGAGCGGTGAGGGAGAACCCCAATGATGCGAAAGACCAACGAACAGAAGCGCATTCGTCGCGAGAGCGGCCTCTCCTGTCGCCAGGTCGCCAAGGACCTGCAAACGTTCCTCGACAGCGAGCTGTCGTCAGAGACGGCATCGCAACTCGAACGGCACCTCGAACTGTGCCGCGAGTGCGGTCTCGAGGCGGACGCGTACCGCGCCGTCAAGGTCGCGCTGAAGCACCGCCCTCTACCGATCGATGCCTCATCGATCGAACGGCTCAGGGCCTTCGGCCAAGACCTGGTCGACAGCGGCGATACCGACGCCTGAGGGTGCCCACGTTCGAGGCTGTTGTCGTCTGAGACCGTGGAGATGGCCCTACGCAACGACCTCGGTTGCGGGGTGGAAAGCGTTCCAGGCGAACCAGAACGTATCGAGGTGCACGACCGCCTCGAGTTGACGACCCTCGTACTCGCCGGCGATCGCCAAACCGGTGACGGTCCAAGAACTACTGGTCTGGTCATCGACGAACGTCTCGCCGTCCCACGTGAAGGTCAGCCGGGTGCCGTCGATCGTTGATCGAAACACGCCGGACGCTCCCACGTCGCGCCCGCCGGCGACCGTGGCCCGCTCGAGCGCGGATGCGACGCCGGGCTGCACGAACACCACGAGATCGTCGCCGTTGGCATCCACCGGAACCACGTTGTTTGCGAACGCAAGGTCGTGCAGCACGGCGATCTGTGCATCGTTGTGGTCGATACCGATCACCCTGGTTGTGTCGGTATAGGTATCGGGAACGTTGCCGTCGAACAGAAACGCCCGCCCAGTGCCATCCGGGTCGTCGTAGGACGAGTACGGATTCCGGCCGTAGTCACGCGACGCCCCGGTGTCTCGGGTCAGCACCAGACCGTCGGGATATGCGGCCGTGAAGTCGCCGTAGGACAACGTCTGCATCGGCAGCTGCTCCAATTCGGCGCCCGCAAGCGTGCCGACCACCGCTTTCCCATCGAAGTGTGTCCAGAGCGACTCCGTCTGGCGGTCGTACATCACGAGCGACGAGTTGAACAGTTGGCCGGAGGTACCGAAGTCGAGAACCCGGTCGCCCAGGCGACGGTCGTACGCCACCGCCGAATTACACAAGGGGCAATAGGACACGGTGACCGGCACGTCACCAAAAGCGTCATTGACGATCTCGTGGAACGTCATGATCTGTATTGGGTAGGCCCGGGCGGCACCGTCGATGTCGAGAACGACGACCGCTTCACAGTCGGCGAGGAAGTCGGTGTCGGCGATCGAGGCGAAACGGGGGTTCTCGATCGGCGGGATGCCGTCGGGCGGAGGGCCACCGGATCGGATGGCGTTCACATCCACGAGGGCGGCGGGAAACGACGGGTCGGTCGGGTTGGCGAGTGCCGAAGGGCCCGACTCGCGTGGACTCGAGGGGATCTGCTCGACCAGCGATCCGCTCACCCCCTCGCCGGGGACGCCTTCGCACGAGAACGCGCCCGGTGTGTCGGCGGTGACGACGGTGGCCGTGGCGCCACCAACGTCCGGATCGGCGCCCGCGGAACACGCGGCGGCCACAATCGCCAATGGAAACACCGTCGCAAGCAGGTTGATCGATCGCATGAACAGGGAACCCGCCCGAGGCGATTCCTCTTCCCGTCCTGTTTTCGTGACGTGATATTGCATCGACCGGCGGCCGAGGTTACTTCTTGGCTTTCCGGGCCGAGCGCCCGTCGATCTCGAAGAAGAACTGACCGACGGCCTTCTGAATGCCGTACGACCACGTGGGGTAGGCGTGCACGGTTTGGCCGATCCGCCCGGTGAACATGCCGGTGCGCATCGCCAGCGCCAACTCACCGATCATCTCGCCGGCTCGGGGCGCCACGATTGTCGCCCCGATGATTTGGCCGCCGTACAAACCCCGAGTGAGCCGCTTGGGACCGGCGATGATCTTGATGAAGCCTTCGGTTCGGCCATCGGTGATGGCCCGGTCCATCTCCGACATCGGAAGGTACGCAACCTTGCCGCGCATCGACGCAGCATCGGCTTCGGTGACACCGACGCGGGCGACCTCGGGGTCGGTGAAGGTCACCCACGGAATCCATTTGGTCCGGAAGTCTCCACGCAGGCCCTTCTTGAACATGTTTCCAACCGCCAACCGGCCCATCTCGTCTGCCGCGTGGGTGAAGGGCAGCTTCATCGTGACATCGCCGACGGCGTAGATGCCGTCGACGTTGGTGCGCATACGATCGTTCGTGGCAATCGCCCCCCGATCCGTGAGTTCGACACCGGCGGCGTCGAGTCCGAGGCCAGCGGTGTTCGGGGTGCGGCCAACGGCCACCAGCAGTCGCTCGACGGCGACTTCGGCGCCGTCCTCGGTCTTGAGGCACACGGCACCACGCGTGCCATCGGGGCGCACGTTGGTGACCTTCTGGCCAACACGAACGTCGACACCGGCCGCGCGAAGCGCCTGCGCCACGACATCGGAAGCCTCGGGTTCCTCGCGGGCCAGCAATCGGTCCATGGCCTCGAATATCGTGACGCGAACCCCCATTTGTGCGAAGGCGAATGCCAATTCGCAGCCGATGGCGCCGCCGCCGAGCACGCCCAGGGTCGCCGGGGCCCGATCGATGGCAAAGACCGTCTCGTTGGTCAGATACGGACTGTCGAGCAGGCCCGGAATCGGGGGCACCAACGGCGAGGCACCCGTTGCCAGCACGATGTTGTCAGCCGAGAAGGTGTCGCCGCCAACGACGACGCGCTTGTCGGCCAGCAACTCGGCGCGCCCCTCGATGACGTCGATTCCTTCACCGCGCAACACATCGCTGCTTTCGGCCGCGGCGATCGTTTCGATCGAGCGTCGGACGTGTTCGAGCGCGGAGGCCACCGATGCCCCCGCCTTCGCTTGCGCGAGGAGCGCCTTCGATGGCACGCAGCCGGTGAACGTGCAATCGCCGCCGGGCGGACCGTCGCTGATCAGCAGCGCCTTCTTCCCCGCCCGGTGGGCGGTGCGAACGGCGCTGATACCGCCCACTCCGCCACCGACAACAACAAGATCATACGCAGCAGACATAGCGGGCTTTTCTGATCGGGAACGAGCGAAGGAGAGCAATGGCACCGAGCCGGAGGCTCGCAGGAAGACGGCCTCAATGCACCATACGAGCCATGAACCACCCCGCGTTGAGCAGAACCAGCCCCCACACGAAATGGCGCAGATCCCTCGACCACCGACGACTGACCCACGTCGCGACCAACCAGGTCGGCGCCATGATGGCCCACTGGATGGCAACGATGCGGTCCGTTTTGGGCAAAAGAAGGTCGAGCAAGAAGTCCGGCACGCCCGCAAGAACCCGGTTCTCTCGTCCGGCATTCCCTGCGGTCGAACGCCTCTCCGTGCACCGCTCGATGCACCGCTCCACACCGCTTTGATGTAAGAGGAGTAGCGAGGCAGAAAGGTATTGACAGCAATGCTGTCAGATTCGCAACGCGGCAAAGCGACGCAGTACGGTCAGCGGACACACCGAGCCGGGGGGATTCGGCGTTTCGATGACACGAGCACGAGGGGGCACCAGCGACCGATCCGTCGCCGCGGTAGCATCACGCTTCCAATGGCTGCTGGCCCCAGCATTGATGTTTGCGGCCCAGCTGCTGCTGTTTCCCTCGCCGGTCGGGCAGTGGATCGACGGCCTCATCCTCGGTCTGCTCACCGCCCTCATCGCCCTCGGCATCGTGCTGATCTACCGGGCCAACCGGGTGCTGAATTTCGCCCAGGGCGAACTCGGCCTACTTCCGGCCGTGTTGGCGGTCATGCTCATCATGCATTCCGGCTTTCACTACGTGTGGGGATTCCTCATCGGTCTCGCGGCCTCGATCGTTTTGGGCGCCGCAGCCGAGTTCTTCATCATTCGCCGTTTCTTCCGCTCTCCGAGGCTCGTTCTCACCGTCGCCACCCTGGGCCTCGCGCAAGTCCTCGGCTTTCTGGGCCTCTACATCCCCAGTTGGTGGGACGAGAAGGCCCAAGGCCGCATCGACAGTCCGTGGGACCTTCGTTTCGAGCTCGGTGGATTCACCTTCGATGACAACGATGTCATCGCCGCGATCGTCGTCCCGCTCCTGCTGCTGTTCGTCGGAGCGCTCCTTCGCTACACGTCGCTTGGCGTCGCAATACGCGCCGCTGCGGATTTGCCCGACCGAGCCGGCCTGCTCGGCATACCCGTGCAGATGCTCCAAACGTTCATCTGGGCCCTGGCTTGCATGCTCGCCTACGTCGCCATCTTTCTGCGGGCCGGCATCCTCGGACTGCCCGTTGGTGGGGCGCTCGGGTTGCTGTTCTTTCTCCGTGGACTCACCGCGGCTGTCGTCGGACGGTTGACCGATCTCAAAGCGGTGTTCGCGGCGTCCCTTGCGCTGGGAATGTTGCAGGGCGCCATCACGTGGAATCACCCACGCGAAGCCGAGGCGATGATGGGTGCCGCATCGGCGCTGATCATCCTCGTGGCCCTGCTGGCTCGCCGGCGCGACTTCTCCCGATTCGACATCACGCGAGCCTCGCTTGCCGTGGGCGACATCCGTCCGATCCCGAAGGAAATGCGCGGGCTTCCCGAAGTCATCGCCGGCAAAGCGATCCTGGGTGGGCTCGCCGTCGGATTCGCCGTGCTGGTGCCGCAGATCTTCGGCCCCGTCAACATCCTTCGGATCTCCGATTTGTACATCTTCACCATTGGACTGCTCTCGTTGGTCGTACTCACCGGCTGGGCGGGTCAAATCTCGCTGGGTCAAGGCGCATTCCTCGGCGTCGGTGGCGCGGTCGGGGGTTGGCTCACGCTGCACTGGCAGGTCGACTTTCTGCTCGTGCTACTTCTCGCCGGGCTCGCCGGATCGGCGCTCGCGGTCCTGATCGGTTTACCTGCGCTGCGCCTCAGCGGCCTCTACCTTGCGGTCACCACGCTCGCCTGCTCGTTGGCCGCGACGGCGTACTTCTTCAACCCGGCCTTTTTTGGCTGGGTACCTCAGAAACGCATCCCGAGGCTGCCGATTCTCGGCCGAATCGGCTACGAGTCACCGTCGGGTATCTATTGGCTGTCGCTCGTGATGGTTTTGATCACGGTTTTTGCCGTGCAAGGGATTCGCAACAGCCGAACCGGTCGTGTGCTGTTGGCGTTGCGCGACAACGAGAACGCCGCCACGAGCTATGGCGTCAGCATCACTCGGGCAAAGCTCACCGCTTTCGCGATTTCCGGCTTCCTCGCCGCGTCCTCGGGCGCCCTGTTCGTGTCGCACCAGCAGTCGGTCGACGCGTCCGGCGGAGACATCAGCATCGGCCTCCTCACCGCGGCGGTCGTCGGCGGCATCGGCTCCGTCCTGGGAGCCGGGCTCGGTTCCTTGTTCTTCTGGGGCACGTTCTGGTGGCTTCCCGGCAACTGGAAAATCTTCGCCACGGGCGCAGGCGTGTTGCTCGTCCTGTTGATCGGGCCCGGTGGTCTCGCTTCGATGGTGTACCAACTCCGTGACCACCTACTGCGCCGCATCGCCCAACGACGCAACCTCATCGTCCCATCGCTGCTGGCCGATCGCGCCGCGGACGAGTTTCCGGTTCCCACCGACACCGCGACCGAGCACGTCGAAGGGGCGCTGGTCTGATGCGCTGGCTTCGGGAGAAGACCGGCGGAGCGCCGCTGTATCCGTTGTTCATCCTGCTGGGACTCAACACCGTCGACGAACTCGACCGAACCGCCTTCGCCATCCTCGGCCCCGAGATTCGCGACGAGTTCGGCTTGGGCTTCCAGGGATTACTCACCCTGGTCGCCGTCGTGCTCGCAGCCGCCCTTGGACTGCAGGTTGTCGTCGCCGGCCTGGCGGATCGTATGAGCCGCGTGAAACTGGCCATGGGCGGCGCGGTGCTCTGGTCGGTGTTCTCGTTCTTCACCGGGCTCGCCGGCGGGATCGTGTTTCTCGGCTTCATGCGATCCGGGTCAGCGGTTGGCAAGGCGGTCAACGACCCCACGCACAACTCGCTCTTGGCCGACTACTACGAGCCCGATATTCGGCCTGCCGTGTACTCCATCCACCGGGCCGGAAACGCCGTGGGCATCATCGTCGGAGCGCTCGCCGCCGGGTTCCTCGGGTACTACTTGTCGTGGCGAGCGCCGTTCATCATCTTTGCCGTGCCGACGTTGATCTTCGTCGTACTGGCCGCCAAGATGCGCGAGCCGGTTCGGGGCGGCCACGAACGCCGTCTCGCAGGCGCCGACGCCGACGCCGCTGCTACCGAGGAGGTTCCGCCGTCGTACGCCGAAGCATGGCGGCTGTGCTGGAAGGTCGAGACCCTTCGCCGCATCTGGCTGGCGCTGCCGTTCCTCGCCGCCTCGTTGATCGGATTCGGGGCGCTGGCGTCGATCTACTTCGAGGAAGCCTTCGGGCTCGATGAGCGGGCCCGCGGCATCATCGCCGCCGGGGTAGAACCCGCCGCGCTGGTCGGTCTGGCCATCGGGGCGGTCGTCGGCACTCGATTGGCGGCCGAAGATCCCCGTAAGATGTTGCGGCTCGTTGCGGTGGCGGCCGGTACGTCGGCCGTACTCAGCGCAGGGTTCGCCTTGGCACCGAAACTGTGGATGGCCATTGCGCTCAACGCGCTCATCAGCCTGATGATGGCCATCATCGGTCCGGGGTTGTTGTCCACCTTGTCACTGGCAATTCCGCCCAGGGCCCGCGCCATGGGCTTCTCGATGGGGTCGCTCTTCGTGCTCCCCGGACTGCTCGTCTTACCGATGATCGGCTTGATTGCCGACAAGTGGGGTATACGCACGGGGATGCTCCTCATGACGCCGGTGTTTTTCATCGGCGGACAGATCCTCGGTAGCGTCGGCAACGTGATCGGCCGCGACATCGAACAGGTCCGCAGCACCGCCGCAGCGCGGTCCGAGGTGATGCTGGCCCGACAACGGGGCGAAGCAAAGCTGCTCGTCTGTCGCGACGTGCAGGTGAGCTACGACGGCGTGCAAGTGCTGTTCGGCGTGGACATCGATGTCGGGGAAGGCGAGATCATTGCCCTGCTCGGTACCAACGGCGCAGGGAAGTCGACGCTACTCCGAGCAATCTCGGGAGTTGCCGAGGCCGACAAGGGCGCGATTCTGTTCGACGGGCGCGACATCACCCACGCTCCGCCACACCAGATCGCGGCCATGGGTGTGTCACAGCTCCCCGGTGGTCACGCCGTGTTCCCGTCACTCACCGTGCTGGAGAACCTGCGCGCCGCCGCATGGCTCCGCAGCGGCGCAAGCAGCGATGCAAAGGACTTCTCGGTCGTCTTCGACGCGTTCCCCGATCTCGAACGGCGACTTTCCGACCATGCCGGCGACCTCTCTGGCGGTCAACAACAAATGTTGGCGTTGGGTATGGCATTGCTGCACAGACCGCGGCTGTTGATGATCGACGAACTGTCGCTCGGCCTCGCCCCGACGATCGTCGAGCAGCTCCTTCCGATCGTCGAGCGGCTCCGCGACGAGGGTGTCACCATCATCTTGGTCGAGCAGTCGGTCAACATCGCACTCACCATCGCCGACCGGGCCTACTTCATGGAGAAGGGCCAGATCCGTTTCGACGGCCCAACCGCCGAGCTGTTGGACCGGCCCGATGTGCTTCGCTCGGTGTTCTTGCACGGTGCCGCGACCTCGACCAATGGCACCGTCGATGCCACGCCGGCCAGGGTGCCAGACCCCGACGCTCCCGCGGTACTTCGCGTCAGCGACCTCTCGCGATCATTCGGTGGCATCAAGGCGGTGGATGCAGTCGATCTGCATGTGGGGGAAGGCGAGATCCTGGGTGTCATTGGCCCGAACGGTGCCGGGAAGACCACGATGTTCGATCTCATTTCTGGGCTCACCCCTGCCGAGTCCGGCTCGATCGAACTCGCCGGAGTCGACATCACGGGCCTCGCGGCCCACGCGCGCGCAAAGGCGGGATTGGGCCGGTCTTTCCAAGACGCGCGTCTGTTTCCGGCGCTCACCGTCGAAGACACGTTGGCGGTTGCGCTCGAGCGTTTCGTCACCTCGCGCGACCCGATCTCTGCGGCGCTGCACCTGCCCCACGCGTTCGAGAGCGAACGCAAGGTACACAAACGAGTCGACGAGCTCGTCGCCCTCCTCGGACTCGAGGCATTCCGCACCAAGTTCGTGTCCGAACTCTCCACCGGTTCGCGCCGCATCGTCGACATTGCTTGCGTCCTGGCCCACCGCCCGCTCGTGGTGCTGCTGGACGAGCCATCGAGCGGCATCGCCCAACGCGAAACCGAGGCGCTCGGTCCGGTACTTCGCCGCATTCGCGACGAAATGGGATCTGCGCTCATCATCATCGAACACGATATGGCGTTACTGTCGTCGGTGTCGGACCGACTCATCGCACTCGACCAGGGCGCCGTTCTCACCAGCGGGGCGCCCGAGGATGTACTCGTTCATCCCCGGGTCGTCGCCTCGTACCTCGGCGACAGCGACGTCGTCATCGCTCGATCTGGCTCCATAAGCCCGACCTGACCCTCCCCGTCATTCACAAATCAAGATCACCCGCAAGGAGCAACACATGGAACCCGCACAAGGACCCGGAGTCTCTGACAGCGACGGAAACGCCGCGCTAAAGAAGTGGGGTCCGGTCGTGGCCTTGCTGGCCGTCGCCGCCATCGTCATCGGCATCGTGGTGAGCAGTGGGGGCGGCGATGACGACCCCGATGCGTCGCCCGACACGTCGGTGGCCACCGACGGCTCAGTGGCCGGCACCGACGGCACGAGTACGGACGACGCAGACCCCGATGCAACCGACGGCGGTGCCGCCGACAGCAGCACAACCGAAGGTGATTCGACCAACAACACCGAGGCTCCTGCGGGCGAGTCGACACTTCCGGCCGGGGTCATGACCTATGACGAGGCACAGCGTCTCGGTCTCGATATCGACTTCGGCGACCGATGCGACCCCGAAACGGGGCGGGTCAAAGTAGCGAACTTCTTTGCCCCGGAGTGCTACGCCCCATTCGATGGCGACAACGGCGGCGCAACCGCAACCGGCGTCACGGAAGACTCGATCAAGATCGTGTGGTGGCAATCGCAAAAGGACGACCTCGTGCTGAAGTACATCACCGATGCAATTCAAAACGACGACTCAAATGACGACATCGAAGCCACCATCCGCGGCCTCATCACGTACTACGAGACCTACTACGAAACCTACGGCCGGTCGGTCGACCTCGTGTTCTATGAGGGTTCCGGTCTGGTGAATGATGCCGTCTCGGCCCGAGCCGACGCCGTCGCCATCGCCGAGGAAATCCAGCCGTTCATGGTGCTCGGCGGACCTTCGCTCACCAACGCATTCGCCGAAGAACTCAACGCTCGCGGCGTTCCGTGCGTCGGCTGCGGGCCCGGCCAACCATTCGAGTACTACGCCGACAACGCTCCCTACGCGTGGGCTCTCGGCATGGGGTCCGAACAGGCCAACATCCTCAGTGCTGAATACGTGGGCAAGCAGCTCGTTGGCCGACCGGCAGAATTCGCTGGCGACGAGGCAATGCAATCCACCGAGCGGGTGTTCGGCCGACTGTGGATCGACTCGAGCATCACTTCCGGAGAACTCAACCAGCAGTTCATCGACGAGTTCGCCACCTACGGCGGCGAGTTGACCGAGTCGATCCCCTACGTCCTCGACCCCGGCACGATTCAGGAGTCCGCTGCCACGGCGATCGCTCGCTTGAAGAACTCCGGCGTGACCACCGTATTACTTTCGGTCGACCCGGTGGCGCCGCGCGACTTCACCCGGGAAGCAACCGCCCAGAACTACTTTCCGGAGTGGGTTCTCTCCGGCAACGTGCTGGCCGACACGACCGTGTTTGCCCGTACGTACGACCAAGCGCAGTGGGCCCACGCGTTCGGCGTCTCGACGCTCTCCGCCCGGGTTGCCCCCGAGCTCAGCGGGCCCCGCACCATCTATCGCTGGTTCCATGACGAAGACCCTGCGGCATCGAGCACCATCGGGGTCATCGACCCCTCGCTCGGGCTCCTGTACGCCTACCTCCAAGGCATCGGCCCCGAGCTGACGATGGAGAACTGGCAGGCGCGAGCCTTTGCCGCCGATCCAACCCGAACGGCGCTCACGGCACCGAGCATCTCGTATGGAGCTCAAAACCGCTGGCCCGCCGACCTCGAGCCCGACTACCGCGGCGTTGACGACATGACGCTGATGTGGTGGGACCCCGATGCCGAGGGGCTCGACGAGCTCGACGCCACCGGACCCGGCATGTGGCAATACGTCGACGGCGGCCTTCGCTACCTCGCCGGCGCCTTCGGCGACGAACCTGCGCCGATGTTCGACACCGAGGGTGCGGTCACGATGTACTTCGAGCGGCCCGCCGACGAACCCGTTCCCGAGTACGACCCGATTCCGGCGAGCTAGCCGTCATGGAGCTGCAAGGTTCCCTGCATCCGTGGAACCGTGACTTCGAGTGGCAGCCCGGTTCGCCCCGATCGGGGCGGCTGAGCGCCGCTGAGGTCGACGCGTTCGACGCCGATGGCTATCTGCTCGTCGAAGGTGCGTTCAGCGCGGACGAACTGGCCACGGTCGAGACGGCCCTCGACCGCATCGAGGCCCAGGCCGACGCGTTCCTTCGGACGCAGCCCGACGACCGTCTCATGATCGGCGAATCGGGCGCCATCGTCTTTGCCCCCCACACCGTGCTCACGTCCGAGGAAGCCTGCGACTTCGCCTCCCACCCCGTGTTCCGTGACCTCTGTCTGGACCTCGTCGGTCCATCACCGAGGCTGTACTGGGACCAGCTGGTGTACAAGAAACCCGAGAAACCTCGACGATTTCCGTGGCATCAGGACAATGGGTACACGTTCGTCAGCCCGCAACAGTACCTGACCTGTTGGGTTCCCCTCGTCGACGCCACCGTCGACAACGGTTGTCCGTGGGTGGTTCCCGGCGCCCATCTTCACGGCACCCTCGAACACACCTTCGTCGACCCGCTCGGCTATGAGTGTTTCTCCGGACCCGAGGGTGCGGTTCCGGTTCCGGCGACGGCGGGAGACATCGTTGTGTTCTCCTCGCTGACGCCGCATCTCACCGGTCCCAACACCACCGACTCGGTGCGCAAGACCTACATCCTGCAGTACGCCGACGACGGCGCCGAGATCTTGCTCGGCGACCCTGCGGCCGGTGACCCGGATCAGGTCGTCCCTGCGAACGACCCCCGACGCCAGTTCCTGCTCTGATCCAAATGCGACGCTAGTCGTCGCGCATCCAGTCGAACGGATGGTGATGCGATTGATCGACTTCGAGTCGTCCGGCGGCATTGGTGGCGTTGCGAATGAACTCTTTGACCTTCACGGGATCTTTGCGGCCCGGGCTCTTCTCGACTCCCGTGGCAACATCGACACCCCACGGGTTGACGCTCGCAATCGCAGCTTCGACATTGTCGGGATGCAACCCTCCGGCCAGCAGCAGTCGGTGCTCGCTCCAGACGTCCTTTGCCATCGACGACCAATCGAACGTCTGACCTGAGCCGGGCACGGGTCCCTCGACCAACGCGGCGTCGGCGCCGTACTCCGAGAGGCGATGCAACGCCGACTCGCCGGCGACGAACGCCTTGATCACGATCGGCACGCGTGCCTTTACCTGCATGGTCTCTTCAGCTGTTTCGTGGCCATGGAGTTGCGCCGCCCCCAAGCCGACCTGATGCACGATGTCGGCCACTCGGCCGGGGAGTTCGTTCCGGAAGACGCCGACGGCCAGCACGTCTGGAGGAAGCCGTCGCACGATGTCGCGCGCCGCCATCGGCGCTATCTGTCTCTGCGATGGGGCAAAGATGAAGCCCACCGCATCGGCCCCCATGGCCACGGCCAACAACGCATCGTCTTCGTTCGTGATGCCGCAGATCTTGATGAACATGGCGCTACGCCTTGCCTGCAGTTCGAAGGGACTGCACCGCACCACCGATGTCGGCGGCGGTGACCAGCGACTCCCCCACCAGTACCGCGTGATAGCCGGCGGCGGCCAGTACCGCGGCGTCGTCGGGTCCGCGAACGCCGGATTCGGCGACGCGGATCACCGATTGCGGCATTTGGGGCGCCATGCGCACCGCTCGATCGGTATCGACCTCGAAGGACACGAGATTTCGCTGGTTGACACCAACGAGATCAGCCCCGATCGACATGGCTCGGTCGAGTTCGGCTTCATCGTGGATCTCCACCAACGCATCGAGGCCGACCTGCACGGCAAGTGCGGCAAAGTCGGCCAATTCGGCATCGTCGAGGGCTGCGGCGATCAGCAACACGCAGTCGGCACCCATGAGACGAGCATCGCAGACGTCGGCAGCGCTCACGGTGAAGTCCTTGCGCAACACGGGAAGCGCACATCCTCCGCGGGCCTCCATGAGGTCGTCAAAGCAGCCGCCGAAGTACTGATGGTCGGTGAGCACCGACAGGCAGGTGGCGCCGCCCGCCTCGTAGGTGGCGGCGAGTTCGGCCGGAATGAGGTCGGGAAACAGATCGCCCTTCGATGGCGACCGTCGCTTCACCTCTGCGATGACGCCCAGCCCGTCGGCCGATGCGAGCGCCGCGCGGAACCCCCTGGCCGGGGGCAACGCTGTCGTCAGCTCGATCAGTTCGTCGAGCGGACGGGTGTCCTGTGCGGCTTCGGCGCGATGCGAAGCAAGGATCGCGTCGAGGTAGGTAACGGTCATCGCCGCCCATCCTACCGACTTCGAGATTTGTGAGGGATTTGCGGGTCGGAGACCCGCAAATCCCTCACAAATCTCAACGCTCTTCGCGGTGGAAGGGGATGCCGAGGGCGGCGGGTGCCGTCGACGGACGGTTTCTCGATTGGATCGAGAACACCACCATCGCCACCAACGTGAGCACGTACGGCAACATCGACAGCAACACCGGCGAGATGTCGACCCCCATCGTCTGCAACCGGGGCTGCAGCGCCAAGGTGAGACCGAAGATGAACGCACCCAGCGCCACTCGGCCCGGGCGCCATGATCCGAAGATCACCAAGGCGACCGCGATCCAGCCCCGTCCGGCTACGACTCCATCCGACCAACCCTTGGTCAGGAACAGGGTGAGATAGGCGCCGGCCGCACCGGCGAAGGCGCCACCAATGGTTACGGCGACGAACCGCAGGGCAGCTACCGAGTGGCCGGCCGCATCGGCGGTTGCGGCCGACTCCCCCGCCGCTCGCAGTCCGAGGCCGACCCGCGTGCGCGAAAGCACAAACCATGTGGCGATCCCCGCGAGAATGGCGAGATAGAACATCGCCGGCTGGCGGAACAGGACGTCTCCGAGCACGGGGATGTCTCCCAGCCCAGGAATATCGATTTTGGCAAACGATCCGCCCTCGGTCGGTGTGCGCCCGACATAGTCGCCGCCGATGAATGCCGCGAATCCAAGACCCAGGATGGTGAGTGCCAATCCACTCACCACTTGGTCCGCTCCCAACACGACGGTCAACAGACCATGGATCGAGGCCGCAATCGCTCCGGCGACGATCGCTGCGACCAGGGCCAGCCAGACGTTTCCGGACTCGATGCTCACGATCAGACCGATGGCCGCGCCGACCGCGATCATGCCTTCGACCCCTAGGTTGAGGATGCCGGCACGCTCGGCGATCAGCTCGCCGAGCGCGGCGAGAAAGAGCAGCACCCCGAAATGAACGGCGACCTCGAAGAGGCCGTTGAACTCAGCCATGGGCCACCGCCGTTGGCGCAGCGTCGCCCGCCGCCGAGGAGGTCATGCGTACCCGGTAGCTCATGAAGACCGCCACGATGAGCGCGCCGACGAGGATCAAGCCCTGGAGGATTTCGGACACGGCCGACGAAACCTTGAGGGTGGTTTGGATGGAGTCGCCACCGACCCGAACCGCGCCGAACAACACGGCGATCGGCACGATCGCCGCCGGGCGCATCAGCGCCAGCGCCGCCACGATGATGCCCGCAAATCCGTAGCCGTTCGCCACGTTCTCGGTAAGTCGTGAAGCGGTACCGGTCATTTGTATGGCCCCTGCCAAACCAGCGATTCCCCCGGACATGGCGAGCACGACGAAGATCTTGCGTTTCAGCGAAATGCCGGCGTACCCGGCGGCCTTGGCCGACGTTCCCGCAATGCGCAGTTCGTACCCCCACGGCGTCCGATTGACGGCAAACGCAAACACCGCAACCACCGCGAGGGCGATGATCGCGCCGACGTGGGCCCGACCGAACAGGCTCGGCAGCGCGGACTGAGCAGGCAGCACCGGCGCCTGCGGAAAGTTGGAGGCGGAGGGGTCCTTCCAGTTGTTCTCGACGAGGTACCGGATGACGCGAATGGCTATCTCGTTGAGCATCAGTGTCGTGATGATCTCGTTCACGCCGAGCTGGGCACGGGCCAAAGCCGGGCCTGCGGCCCACAGCAGACCAAAGATCGCGCCCGCCACAATCATGGCGATGATCAGTATCGGCCCCGACCAATCTGGACCGATCCTGGCCATCCATGCGGCCCCAACGGCGCCGGCGAGCAATTGCCCCTCGGCACCGATGTTCCACAACCCCATCGATCCGGCCACGGCGACGGCGAGTCCGCACAACGCCAGAGGCGTGGCCTGATTGAGCGTCTTCGCCCAGCCTCGCGACGATCCCATGCTCGAGTCGAACATCTTTTGATACACATCGACGGGATTGTGGTCGGCGTAGATCAAGAGCAAGGCTCCGACGGCAAATGCCAAAACGGTCCCCAGGACCAGCGAGACCGCCTGGGCGGCAGGCACAGGACGGTCGCGACGGACCAGCATGGGTCGGCGCACGCCTACTGCCTCATACGATCATCGGCAGCGAAGCTGCCATGGCGGCGCCAACCTCGGCTCGGGTGCAGGTTGTCGGATCGAACTCGGCCACCACTTGCCCGTCCGACATCACCAAGAGACGGTCGGCCAGCGTGAGCAATTCGTCGAGGTCTTCGGAGATCATCAGAATCCCGGCCTGCCCGGCACGCTGCTCGACGATGTGCGCCTGGATCGCACGCACACCTGCGACATCGAGTCCCCGTGTCGGTTGCGCCGCCACGATGACCTTCGGCCGAGCGGACAATTCGCGCCCCAGAAGCAGTCGCTGGAGATTGCCTCCGGACAGCGCAGCGATCTTCCCGCGTTCGTCGCCCACCTTTACCTCGAAACGCTGGATCAGCGTGCGGCCGAAGGCTCGACACCGATCTCGCAACAACATCGGACCACGGGAGAGCTCGCGATAGGACCGCAGAATCGCGTTGTCCGTAACCGATAGTTGGGGCGAGAGCCCGACGCCGAGCCGATCCTCCGGGACGTATGCCAAACCTGCGGCGAATCTCGCCCGGGGCGGTGCGGCCGTGAGGTCGTTTCCGCAGAGCAGGACGCGCCCGGCGGTCACGGGTCGAAGCCCGGCGATTGCGTCGGCCAGTTCGCGCTGCCCGTTGCCCGAGACGCCGGCGATACCGACGATTTCTCCAGCGCTCACCGTGAGCGATGCCGATTCGACGGCCGGCAGCCCTCGATCGCCGATCACCGTGAGGTCCGCAACCTCGAGCAGGACATCGCCTGACGCTTGCGCGACAGGCCGCTCGGCAACGCTGGCCTCGGCGTTTCCGACCATCAGTTCGGCCATTCGCCCGGGATCGATCGTGTCGACAGCGATCGACTCGGCAACGGTCTTGCCACCCCGCAACACGGTTGCCTCGTCACAGAACGCCTTCACCTCATCGAGCTTGTGGCTGATGAAGATGATCGAGCGGCCATCGTTGGCCATCTGGCGCACGATCGCACCCAACTCGTCGGCCTCCGATGGCGTCAACACCGCCGTCGGCTCATCCAGGATGAGCACCTTTGCGTCGCGCCAGAGCGCCTTCAGAATCTCGACCCGCTGCCGCTCCCCCATGGAGAGCTGCCAAATCGGGCGGCCTGGATGGGTCGCCAGACCGAACCGTTCGGCGAGTTCGCCGACGTCACGTTCGAT
>CBESNZ010000010.1:0-21227 GCA_965531045.1 uncultured Acidimicrobiales bacterium | reverse complement strand
GGCCGCACGTCGTTGGCGCGGCCCGACGGACCCGACGACGGTATCGGCGTCTATCGGGGCAGGGGGTCCAACTTCGACCTTCTCGGATCGGGGCGCACGCCCGAAGAGCTCTGCGAGCTACTCGCGATTCCGTTTCGGGACGCCACCACAAGGATTCGAGCTGGCGTTGCGCGCGCTGACCATGACACGGCCGGGTACACCGACACGCTCATGGAAATGCTCCGTGAGATGGACCACGTCGTCGAAGTGGTCGAGTACCGAGTCGGACCATCGATCGCCGTGCACTCCGGACCGGCGACCGCCGGAGGGTTTCTCTGGCCGACCAGTCGGTGACCTGCCGGTCGATCCGAATCTGCGCCCCCTAGCCTGATCGGCTGTGACCCCCGTGACCACCACATCGGCGGCCAGGCGCATGCTCCTGATCGGCCTTGCCTCGATGGCCATCGCCGGATGCGCAAGCACCGCCGCACCGGAGCCAACGCAAGCGACGCTCTTTCCCGATGACAGCCCCACGACCGCGACCACCGCGCCATCGACGACGACGACATCCTTGGCGATCGGAGACTTCGAACAAACCGTCGACCGGACGCTCCCCACTGCGGCCGACGCGCCGAGCGGGTACGTGTTCTCCACCGTCGACCTCGCCAGCGAGTTCGGCGGGTTCTGCGATGATTCCGCGCCCGCTGCCGACCAGTGGATCACCGCCGCCTCCGGCGCTATCAACTTCGAGGGCGACCACTTCTTCCGCACCGACGTCGAGGTCTATGCCGACGCCCGGGACGCCGAGGCTGCGAGCGCCTACCAGACCGACGCCATCATCGAGTGCTCTGGCTCGGTGCGCACCGACACCGACACCGGCGAGGTGGTGCGCATCACCAGTAGCGAGAGCACGCCATACCTGTTGCCGGGAGCAGACGTTGCGGCGAGCACCAACCTGCGGCTCGCCACCGACACCTTCGCGATCGACACGGTCCTCATCCACGCCCGGGTCGGCAACGTGGTGTTGGTCGCCCAGGGCTCTGATCCCGCCACGACGGCCTACTTCATGGACCTCCTGATGGCACGACTACTGGAAGAGGTCGACCCCGTCCCTGTCGAACCCACCGCCGAACCGTCGATCGTGGCGGCCGATGAAACCGACGTCGATGGCAACGCCGCCCGGTTGGCCGAGCTACTCCCCGGCCTCGCGCTCGGCCCCGAAGCGACCGAATGGTTTGCGACGGCCGACATTGCGACGTTGCAGGAAGTTGCCGACATCGTGTGCGGGCGCCTGGCCGAGTTGCCATCCGCCGAGGAGACCACGCTGATCTACCTCGACGCGTTCACCGATGCCGAACGCGCCTCCCTCGACGCCGCAAGTGGAAACCAGGTGATGGCCGCGATCACTGCGGCCTACTGCCCCGAGATCTTCGAAGCGCTCGTGGGCTGACCCGCCCGCCAGCTCAGATGTGGAGTGTGCGGGGCGGGCGGATGACGCCGTCGCTGATCGCCGCCTCGCCGACCGCAGCGGCGACCTTCATCGGCACTGCCTTGTCGAAGACCGAAGGCACCACGAAGTCGGCGCACAGTTCGTCGTCGGTGACCGCGCTGGCGATGGCCTCGGCTGCCGCGAGCTTCATGTTCTCGGTGATGTCCGTCGCGTCGACGTCGAATGCGCCGCGGAAGATGCCCGGGAACGCCAAGACGTTGTTGATCTGGTTCGGGTAGTCGCTGCGACCGGTGGCCATGACGGCGGCAAGGCCATCAGCCTCTTCGGGGCGAATCTCGGGATCGGGGTTGGCCATCGCGAAGACGATGGGGTCGCGACCCATCGTGCGCAGTTCGTTGGCCGTGAGTAGGCCGGGACCGCTGACGCCGATGAACACGTCGGAGCCGGGCATGACCTCGGCCAACGTGCCCGCCTTCTTGTGCGGATTGGTGTTCTCGGCGAACCATTCCTTCGCGAAATTCAACCCGTCGCGCCCTGCATGGATCGCACCACGACGGTCGAAACCGACGATCTCACCGACGCCCGCATTGATCAGGATCTTGCCGATTGCAACGCCGGCAGCACCCATACCCGCGATGACGATGGACAGGTCTTCGATCTTCTTGTCGACCAACTTCAGCGAGTTCCACAGCGCGGCGAGGGTGACGACGGCCGTTCCGTGCTGGTCGTCGTGAAAGACCGGAATATCGAGCCGCGCCTTCAGCGCTTCCTCCACCTCGAAGGCGGCAGGAGCAGCGATGTCCTCGAGGTTGATTCCGCCAAAGGTCGGCGCGAGGGACGCGACGGTCTCGATGAGCTGCTCGGTGGAATCGACGTCGAGACAGATGGGAAACCCATCGACGCCTGCGAACTCCTTGAACAGCAGGGCCTTGCCCTCCATCACCGGCATCGCGGCCGCCGGACCGATGTCGCCCAACCCCAACACCGCAGTGCCGTCGCTGACGATCGCGACGGTGTTCTTGCGAATCGTGTAGTCGAACGACGAGGGCGGATCGTCATGGATTGCCATGCACACCCGGGCGACTCCGGGGGTGTAGGCCATCGACAGGTCGTCCTTGTCGCCGACGGCACACAGCGGCAGCACCTCGATCTTGCCGCCTTCATGCATCCGGAAGGTCCGGTCGTGCCACCGCAGCAACTCGACGTCGTCCACATTCGACGCAACCTCGGCGATGCGACGGGCATGCTCTTCGTCACGGCAGTTGACGATGATCTGCTCGGTCAGCTGTGCCTCTTTGGCCTCGAAACCACCGATGCCCGCGATATTGCCACCGGCCTCGCCGATTGCGACGGTGAGGTGGCCGAGTACCCCCGGCGCGTTGGTGAGCTTGACGTGAAGACTGATCGAGAAGGCTGCGGTTGGTATGGCCATCGGCGCAGGCTACGCGGTCGCTTCGCCACCTCCGCAATTGGCCGCCATTCGGCGCCCGTTGCGGTGTCAGCGTTGGGCGGTGGGTCCGTACTGGGCCAAGTACGCGTGCATCGCTGCGACTTGGGCATCGTCGAGGTCGCTGTGTTCGATGATGTCTTGCACGGTGACGATGGCGAACGTTGGCATCGCGAACTCGTCGCTGACCTGGGCCAGCGCTGCCTTTTGACCGGTCCCGCGTTCCTGACGGTCGACGGAGACGATCAGGCCGGCCAGCGCAATGTCAGCGGCCGCCCGCATGATCGGGACGGTCTCGCGGATCGACGTCCCAGCCGTCGTGATGTCCTCCACGATGAGGACCCGGTCGCCGTCGGCGAGGCTGTGGCCGACGAACACGCCGCCTTCACCGTGGTCCTTCGCTTCCTTGCGGTTGAAGCAGAACCCCACATTGTGGCCTCGGTCGGCCAGAGCAGACGCGGTGGTGACGACCAACGGGATGCCCTTGTAGGCAGGTCCGAAGAGGACGTCGAAGTCGGTTCCGAGATGCTCGAGAATGGCGTCGGCGTAGTATTCGCCCAGACGCTTGATGTGCTCGCCCGTGCGATACAAGCCGGTGTTGACGAAATACGGCGAGTGTCTGCCGGCCTTCGTCACGAAGTCGCCGAACGTCAGCACACCGGCCTTGGCCATGAAATCGATGAAGTCTGCTTTGTACGGTTCCACCGTCTTGTCCCGTTCCACCGTCTTGTCGCGTTCCACCGTCTTGTCCGGCTCTACCGTCTTGTTCGGTTCCAACAGGGCGAAGCTAGCGCAGCGCCGAGCGCCACCGACGAGCGGAGAATCAGTCGGTGAAGACGACCGAGCCGCTGCCGGGGACGACCTCGCCCACGATGCGCGCCTGATGACCAGACGATTGGAGCGAGGAGATCGCCGCATCTGCAGACGTTGCCGGCACGGCGACGACCATGCCCAGGCCGAGATTGAACGTGCGTCGCATCTCGGCCGTCTCGACGTTGCCGATGGCTTGCAGTTCGGTGAACACGCGGGGTTGCTCCCACGCGCTCGGATCGACCACGGCATCGACCCCATCGCCGATCACCCGCACGAGGTTTCCGGCGATGCCGCCACCGGTGATGTGGGCGACCGCACTGACCTCGACATCCTTGGTCAACGCGTTGATGGCCGGCGCGTAGATGATCGACGGCTGCAAGAGCTCGTCGGCGACCGAATGATCGGCACCGTCCCAGGCCGGATCGTCGGTGGAGCGCCCGGCCACCTCGAAATACAAGCGTCTCGCCAGCGAGTAGCCGTTGCTGCGGAGATTCGGTGATGGGAGTGCCACCAGGACATGCCCGGGAGCGACCCGATCGCCGGTCAAGATATCGGTTCGCTCGACGGCGCCGACCGCGAAGCCCACGAGGTCGAACTCACCGGGTTCCATGGCGCCGGGGTGTTCGGCCATCTCGCCGCCGATCAGCGCGCACCCCGCCTGGCGGCAGCCATCGGCCACGCCGCCGACCAACGCTTCCATGACGTCGGCGTCGAGGGCGCCGACGGAGACGTAGTCGAGGAAGAACAACGGTTCGGCGCCTTGACACACCAGATCGTCAACACACATGGCGACGAGGTCGATCCCGATCGTGTCGTAGCGACCGGTCATCGAGGCGACCTGCGCCTTGGTTCCGACGCCGTCGGTGGCCGAGACGAGAATGGCATCGTCATAGCCGGTCGCCGCGAGATCGAACATGCCTCCGAAGCCGCCGATATCGCCCATGACGCCGGGACGGCGCGTGCTCTTGACCGCGGGGCCGATGCGACGCACCGCGGCTTCGCCGGCATCGATGTCCACGCCGGAACCTGCGTAGGTCTCCCCCACGACTAGCCGGGCGTCCGGGCTTGATCGGCCGGCATCGCGCCGGCCTGGCGACCGAGAATGAGCTGCGTGCTCGATGCCGGATTCGACACGGGTGTTTCGTGACCGTCGAGCTCGAGCACGTGTTTACTCATGCTCTCGGGGATGTCGATCGGGTAGTCACCGGTCAGACACGCGGTACAGAACCCGGCACCGGTGGCGCCGGTGGCCTCGACGAGTCGCTCGAGACCGAGATAGTGCAACGTGTCGACCTGGAGGTAGTCGCGAATCTCGTCGACCGTCAGATTGGCCGCCAGAAGCTCACCGCGGCTTCCGGTATCCATCCCGTAGAAGCACGGCCAGCGATACGGGGGTGACGAGATCCGCAGGTGCACCTCGAGCGCCCCGGCATTGCGCAGCATCTGCACCATGGCCCGGGTGGTTGTGCCGCGGACGATCGAGTCGTCGACCACGATGAGGCGTTTGCCCTCGATGTTGTCGCGCAGCGGGTTCAGCTTCATACGAACACCCAACGCGCGCAGCTCTTGCGTCGGTGCGATGAAGGTACGGCCGATGTAGCGGTTCTTCACCAGACCTTGGCCGTAGGGGATGCCGCTCTGGCGCGCGAAGCCCTCGGCCGCCGGCATGCCCGACTCGGGCACGCCCATGACGAGGTCGGCATCGACCGGGGCCTGTTCAGCGAGTTTCTCGCCCATGTGGACGCGAGCAGCGTGCACGGACTGGCCGTACAACTGACTGTCGGGCCGAGCGAAGTAGACGAACTCGAAGAGGCAAAGCTTGGGGTCGATCGCCTCGTCGGGGAAGGGTCGCACGCTGCGCCACCCGTCGGCATCGATGATGACCATCTCGCCTGGCTCGAGCTCGCGCACGAAGTGAGCTCCGACGACGTCGAGTGCGGGGGTCTCGGATGCGAGCACCCAGCCATTGGCGAGTCGGCCGAGGCACAGCGGACGGAACCCGTTGGGATCGCGCAGGCCGATCACCCGCTCGTGGTCGAGAAGCACGAATGAGAAAGCGCCTTTGAGACGAGGGGCCACGGCCATCAAGGCTCGTTCGAGATCGTCATCATGTTCATCGTCGCCCATTGCGGTGAGCTCGGCGTCGAGCATCTCCGCAACAAGGTCGCTGTCGCTCAGCACGGTGCCGGGCAACATGCCGGCCTCGGCGGCGAGCTGTTCGGTATTCACGAGGTTGCCGTTGTGGCCGAGTGCGAACTCGCGATCACCGACGCCTCGATAGACCGGCTGCGCAGCGCGCCACGTGCTCGATCCGGTGGTGCTGTAGCGCACCTGACCGATGGCGAGGGCGCCGGGCAGTGCGGCGAGTGTGCGATCGTCGAGGGCGTTGGAAACCAGCCCCATGTCCTTGATGACCGTGACGGTCTCGCCATCGCTGACGGCCACACCAGCGGATTCCTGACCGCGGTGTTGGAGCGCATACAAGCCGAGATACGTCAGGTGCGACACCGGCTGGCCGGGAGCGTAGACCCCGAAGACGCCACAGGCTTCCTTCGGGCCGTCGTCGGGGTTCACCTCGCCCGAAGAGTCGAAGTCGGTGAAGATCAGCAGATCCTCGCGAGACTTCTGGGCCGATGCGCTGGGGTCCGTCGGGGGGGCAGCCACGGGGGCCATCCTCGCACAGCCCTTGCGTGGGCCCGAACATGTGCGTCAATTCGGCCAAATTTCTCGGGAAGGACTTCCGGGTGCCAAAGCGTTTTCGCGTCAGCGAAAAGGCGGGAAGTGAGCGCAGCGAACGGCGTCAGGCTTGGACGGTGCCTTGGCCGAGGGCGTCGGGGAGACGGTTCGTGGCGGCATCGATCATGTCGGACAGGGGAATCTCGACTACCCCCTTCACCGAGAACACGTCACCGGTGGCGAGTCCGAGGCGAGCGGTTGGCACGCCTGCGGCGTCCGCGCGACTGAGGACCTCGTCCATTTGCGTGGCGCTGGCCGCAACCACAACGCGGCCGACCTGTTCGCTGAACAAGGCAGCGTGGTCGCCGATGCGAGCCACGTTTGCACCAATACCGGATGCGATCGCCATCTCGGCCAAACAGCCACCGAGCCCTCCGGCCGACACGTCGTGCACTGCCGTAACACCCTGGTCGCGGACGAGCTCGCGCACCAGGTCGGCCGTGGCCCGAACCGCCTGCAGATCGAGCGGGGGCAGCGATCCGCGGCGATGCCCCTTGGCGAACGCCCACTGCGACCCCGACAGCTCGGTGCTGTCGTTGGCGCCGAGAAGGATAAGTCGGTCGCCGTCGTTCCACGACATGCCCGGCGGAACCGCCGAGAGGTCGTCGACCATGCCGACCAAACCGACAACCGGCGTCGGGTCGATGTTGGTGCCGAGCGATTCGTTGTAGAGGCTGACGTTGCCGCCGACGACGGGAGCGTCAAACACCAAGCAGGCCTCGCCCATCCCGTCGATGGCCTCGCTGAGCTGCCACATCACCTCTGGATGTTCGGGATTCCCGAAGTTGAGACAATTGACGGTGGCCAGCGGCCGGGCGCCAACGCAAGCCAGATTCAGTACGGCCTCGGCGACGACCGACGCCGTACCCTGGCGGGGGTCGATCGCACACCAACGGTGGTTGCCGTCGGTCGTGAGGGCGAGGCCCCGACCCGTTGCCACGCCGGTGGTCGGATGCTTGAGTCGCAGCACGGTCGCATCGCTACCGGGGCCGACGACCGTGTTGAGAAACAGCTGGTGGTCGTATTGCGAGTACACCCATGAGGTGTCGTAGATGAGGCCGAGGAGATCGGCGCCGATGTCGTCGGGGGTCGGTAGCGCGTTGGCGCTGTCGGCCCGGAACGCCTCGTAGTCGGCCGGAACGGACCTCGGACGGTCGTACAGGGGCGCGTCCTCGTGCAGGGTCGTGGCCGGCACATCGGCCAGTACCTCGCCATCGAAACCATCGACGATGCGCAAGGCCCCACCGTCGGTCACGCGACCGACCACCGTGGCCAACACCTCCCACTTCTGGCAGATCTCTTCGACCCGAGCGAGGTTGCCCGGCTCGACGATGGCGAGCATGCGCTCTTGGCTCTCGCTGGTCATGACCTCGAACGGCTCCATGCCGTCTTCCCGACGCGGGACGGCACTGACGTCGAAATCCATGCCCACTCCCCCGTTGGCTGCGGTCTCGCTCGCCGCGCACGTGAGTCCGGCGCCGCCGAGATCTTGGATGCCGACCGCGAGGCCCTCGTCGAGCAGCGTGAGGCACGCCTCGATGAGCCGTTTCTCCTCGAACGGGTCGCCGACCTGCACGCTTGGCCGTTTCGCCGCGTCGGCTTCGTCGTCGCTGAATCCGGCCGATGCGAGAACGCTGACGCCACCGATGCCATCGCGCCCCGTACGCGAACCCAGCAGAACGGCGAGATTGCCCACGCCCGAAGCCTTGGCCAGAACCAACCGTTCGGTGGGCAGCACCCCCAAACAGAGCACGTTGACCAACGGGTTTCCGAGGTAGGTCTCGTCGAACACCGTCTCGCCGCCAACGGTGGGAACGCCGACCGAATTGCCGTAGCCGGAAATACCGCTGACCACGCCCTCGGCGATCCACCGGCTACGAGGATCGTCGAGCGGTCCGAAACGCAGCGGATCCATCAACGCGATCGGCCGAGCACCCATCGTGAAGATGTCTCGCAGAATGCCGCCGGCACCGGTCGCGGCACCCTGATACGGCTCGATGGCGGACGGATGATTGTGCGACTCGATGCGGATGGCCGCGGCGATGCCGTCGCCGACGTCGATGACGCCGGCATTCTCGCCCGGCCCGACGAGCACCCAATCGGCTTCGGTCGGCAGGCGTTTCAGATGGATGCGGGATGACTTGTACGAGCAGTGCTCGCTCCACATCACCGAGTACATCGCAAGCTCGAGATGGTTCGGTTCGCGTCCGAGCAACTCGGAGATCGATGCGGCCTCGTCGTCGGTCAGGCCGAGGGCGCGATGCACTGGCTCGGTCATAGCTTCACCCCCGCGGCGGCATCGACAAGGCTGCCGAGGAGATCGAGGCCGTCGGTGCTGCCCAACAGCGCATGACTCGCCCGTTCGGGGTGGGGCATCAGGCCGACCACGTTGCGGCCCGCATTGCAGATACCGGCAATCGAACCCATGGAACCGTTCGGATTGTCGACGTACGTGAGCACGACACGATCTTCGGCCTGGAGTTCGGCAAGGGTCTCGGAGCTACAGGTGTAGTTGCCCTCGAAATGGTTGATTGGAATGTGCACTCGGTCTCCCACCGCACGTCGGTTGGTGAGCGCCGAGTTGGCGGACGCCACTTCGAGCTCTTGGTCCTGACACAAGAACTTCAGCCCTGCGTTCTTCTGGAGCGCTCCGGGCAGGAGATTGGCCTCGGTCAGCACCTGAAATCCGTTGCAGATGCCAACGACCGGTCCGCCGTCCGCGGCGAACGTCTTGACCCCGTCCATGACCGGGGAGAACCGGGCAATCGCCCCCGGCCTCAGGTAGTCGCCATGCGCGAAGCCACCGGGAACGATGACGGCGTCGACATCGCCGAGTTCGGCGTTTCCGTGCCACAGCACCGTGCCGTCGCCGCCCACGGCGGCCAACGCTTCGATGACGTCCTGCTCGCAGTTCGTGCCGGGGAACAGGACGACCCCCACCTTCGGCGCCACTAGGCCGTCTCGATCGTAATCGTGGAGTCTTCGATCACCGGATTGGTGAGAAATCGCTCGCACATCTGCTCGACCGTCGCTCGCGCCGTGGCCTCGTCGGCCGCCTCGATGGCGAACTTCATGCTCTTGCCCACCCGCATTGCGGAGACGCCCTCGAACCCCAGGGTCGGGAGCGAGCGTTCGATGGTCGACCCCTGTGGATCGGCGACGCCGGCTCGCAACTGCACATCAACGGTGACGGTGAAGGTCATGGCCTCACTCTTGCATATCGTCCCAGCGACGACCGACACCAGCCCGACGCATTTGCCGCCGAAGTACGTCGACGACCACGCCTCACGGCAGGCTGATGACCACCAGGTCGGTGGGGTCTTGCGGCTCCGCCATCGGTAGATCGGTGACGCTGCGTCGACGCCCGACACATTGGATGCTCACCATCTGTCCCGAGTCGAGGCGGGCGATACCTTTCGCCCGCACGACATTCCCGGGCAGGTTTGCGATCAATCGATCGAGTCGGCCGCGGTCGATGGGATCCGACAAGGGCACGAGTTCGCTGACGTGCTGATCGAACAACGTCGGGCGGGCCGCCATCGCGTCGACCGGCTGGCGAACCGCCAACCCAACGAGGTTCGCAGCGCTGGCGATACTGCCGACCTCGATCGTCGCGGTGTCGGGGAAGCGCCGACGGAGATCGGCGAGCACCGCCGCCCGGACGTCTTCGGAGACGAGATCGGCCTTGGTCAGCACGATCGCGTCTGCGGCCGCGAGCTGCGTACGGACGGCATCACCGGTCACCGACGCCTGCTCGACGTGCGTCTGGTAGTTCTCGAGATCGGCCAGGACGACAACCCCGTCCAGTGCAAAACCCGGGGTCTGCACCAGACCCACCATCTGCAACGGGTCGGCGACACCGCTGAGTTCGACGATGACCAGCTCTGGCGGTCGAGCTCGATCGCGCAGCTCATCGAATGCCGCCAGGAGCCCATTCTTCAACGAGCAACACACGCAGCCGCCGGTCAACTCGATGGTGCCGCCGCGGTGTCGCCGAATGAGCCGAGCATCGATGTTCACCGACCCGACGTCGTTCACCAGCACGGCAATCGGCCGATCAGCCGTCGCCAACATTGCGTTGATCAGCGTCGTCTTGCCCGCACCGAGGTACCCGCCGAGCAACATCACCGGCACGCGGCGCCCGTCCCATGGCGCCAGGTTCGTGTCGTACTCGTCGGTATCTTCTGGCTCGACCAGCTCGGCTGTGGGGCCTGAAACGGCCACACCGGAATACGCTTGTTCCGCGGTCTCTCCTGGCTCGACCAGCTCGGCTGTGGGGCCTGGAACGGCCACTCCGGACTCGGCTTGTTCGGTCTCTCCTGGCTCGACCCGGGAAGCTTGATGGTCTGCAACGGCCACTCCGGGCTCGGCGTGTTCCAGGGCGCCGAAGGCGGCGTGCAGGCGACCCATGGCCGCGTCGTCGGAATCAGACACCGATGCCGGGCCAGTCGGCGAACGACTTGCCCGTAATGCGTTCATACGCATCGACGTACCGTTGCGACGTCGACTCGACGACCTCGTCGGGCAGCGGAGGCGGAGGCGGCGACTTGTCCCAATCGAGACCGTCGAGATAGTCGCGCACCGGTTGTTTGTCGAACGAGGGCGGCGTGGCCCCGGGCGCCCAATCGTCAGCCGACCAAAAACGTGACGAATCCGGGGTGAGCATCTCGTCGGCCACCACCATTTCGCCATTGACGAACCCGAGCTCGAACTTGGTGTCGGCGATGAGAATGCCCCGTTCGGCCGCCCACTCGGCGCCCTTCATGTACAGCTCCAGAGACAGGTCCCGCGCCTTCTCCGCGTTCTCGACACCGAGGATGGCAACCGCCTCGGCGAAGGAGATGTTCTCGTCGTGCTCGCCGTCCTCGGCCTTGGTAGAGGGGGTGAACACCGGTTCGGGCAGCTGTTGGGCCTCGAGCATGGCGGCCGGCAGTTGCGCGCCGTGCATGGTCCCGCTGCGCTGGTATTCCTTCCACGCCGACCCGGTGATGTACCCGCGAACGATGCACTCGACCGGCAACATGTCCGCGCGATGGCACAGCATCGACCTCCCCGCGATCTCGGGATCCTTGGCACCGTCGGGAAAGTCGGCGATGTCGGTCGAAATGAGATGGCTCGGCGCCACGTCGCCGAGGTGATCGAACCAGAACGCCGAGACGGCAGTCAGAACGCGTCCCTTGTTGGCGATCGGTCGGTCCATGACGACGTCGAACGCCGACAGTCGATCGGAGGTGACCATCAGCAGGCGATTGTCGCCCGCGTCGTAGATGTCACGCACCTTTCCTGAGTAGAGATGGGGCAGATCAACAGCCATGAGGCTCCTTCGGGGTCGCTACAGCAGTGTCTCGGGAACGTAGTTGGCCGCGGTCGGATGTGCGTCGCCAACCACAGCCACCCGGCGGCAGAAGTCGGCCACTTGTTGTGAGGCCATCCCGGCCAGGTCGAGCGGCGCACCAACCGCGGCTGCGATGTCGTCGGCGCTCAACGCCAGTCGGTCGTCGGCGGTCAAACGCTGGAAGAGATCGTTGGTCGCCAATCCCTTCTGCCGCATGTCGAGCGCGACCGACACCGCATGTTCCTTGATCGCTTCGTGGGCCGCTTCGCGGCCGGCGCCGTTCTTGACGGCGGCTACCAGCCGGTTCGTCGATGCGAGGAACGGCCCGAACCCATCCAGCTCACGCTCGATGACGGCCGGATAGGCGCCGAACTCGTCGAGCACGGTCAGCAAGGTCTGAAACAGGCCATCGATCGCGAAGAAGGCATCGGGAAGCATCACTCGTCGCACCACCGAGCAGCTCACATCGCCTTCGTTCCATTGGTCGCCGGCAAGACCGGTGGCCATCGTGAGGTAGCCGGTGAGAATCGTGTGGAACCCGTTGATGCGCTCGCTGGACCGGGTATTCATCTTGTGCGGCATCGCGGACGAACCGACCTGGCCCTCCTGGAATCCCTCCGTGGCCAACTCCTGACCGACCATCAGCCGAATCGTGACCGCCAAGCTGGCCGGCGCGCTGGCCGCCTGCACGAGCGCAGCGACGACGTCGAGATCGAGCGAGCGCGGGTACACCTGCCCGACGCTGCCGAGCACCGAGGTGAAACCCAGGTGCTGGGCTACCAGGTCTTCGAGTTGGGCGACGAGGGTTGGATCGCCATCGAAGAGATCCAACATGTCCTGTTGCGTTCCGACCGGGCCTTTGATGCCGCGTAGCGGATATCGGGCGAGCAGGCCCTCGATGCGGTCATAGGCCAACAACAACTCTTCGCCGGCGTTGGCGAAGCGTTTGCCGAGCGTGGTGACCTGCGCAGCGACGTTGTGCGACCTGCCCGCGATCGGTTGCGTCGCATAGTTCGCGGCGAGGGCGCTGAGGCGGGCCAGGGCGGCGACCATCCGGTCCCGCACCAGTTCGAGGCTGGCGCGAACCTGCAGCTGCTCGACGTTCTCGGTGAGGTCTCGAGACGTCATCCCCTTGTGGACGTGCTCGTGTCCCGCCAGCGCACAGAACTCTTCGATGCGAGCCTTGACGTCATGACGGGTGACTTCCTCTCGGGCCCGTATCGACTCGAGGTCGACCCGGTCGACAACCGCCTCGTAGTCGTCGATCACTCCCGGAGCGATTTCGATACCGAGATCGGATTGCGCTCGGAGCACCGCCAGCCAGAGCTGTCGCTCGATCACGATCTTGTGCTTCGCCGACCACAGTTCGATCATCGGTTCGCTCGCATAGCGGCTGGCCAACACGTTCGGGATTTCGCTTCGGCTCATCAGTGCTCCGATGGAGGCGGAAATTGCATGGACATATGGTTAAGGCGACTGCGGTCTGTGTCGATATCACAAACAGAACTCAACGAATTCTCGCCGAGGTAGATCGTGGAACTCACAGGACGATGCAGCGAACACGCGTTCCAGCCTGCGCGGGGCGTGTGCCCCCAATGCGGACATGAATACTGCGTGGAATGTTTGGCTTTCCCTCGCGGCAAGGACCGCAAGCCGGTGTGCGTTGGTTGTGCCGCGAAGAAGCTGGGCTATCACCGCAATTCGCGGAGCCGTACCAAGCTGAGCCCGCTGGCTCGTCGCCGCCGTTACCGGGCACATCGCGCCGCCCAGGACGAACGGCTCTAGATCGGCTCAACCGAGCGTGGCGACCGGCAATGAGAGCCACGGGCTAGGCCGAAGCCATCTCGACACGGTGATCGGACAGTTGCTGCGCCAGCTCGGGATTGGAGATCGCGAGCATCTGCACCACCAACAGTGCGGCGTTCATCGACCCGTCGACCGCCACGGTCGCCACCGGAATGCCCTTGGGCATCTGCACCGTCGAATACAACGCGTCGACGCCGTTGAGCGCTCCACCGGACAACGGCACGCCTACCACCGGCAGCGTCGTGTGGGCGGCCACGACACCGGCGAGGTGGGCAGCCATGCCGGCGCCACAAATGAAGGCGACGTAGCCGTTCTCGCGAGCCGTCGTGACGAGGCCGACGACCTGCGCCGGGTTTCGGTGCGCCGATAGCACGCGCACGTCTGCCTCGATGCCAAAGATCGCCAGTGTCTCTGCGGCCTTGGCCATCTTTTCGGTGTCGCTCTTGGACCCCATCAATACTCCGACCTTCATCGGTGCCACCTTTCCTGTTGTCTGCTGTTCATCGTGTTCGGTCTGGTTCTACTGCGACGGTGTCGCTGCAATGTCGCGCCGGACATACATACCCGGCCAAGAAATCTGGTCGACGCCGGCGTATGCCCTCGATCGGGCGGCGGCGATGGTCGGGCCGCTCCCGACGACGTCGAGCACACGGCCGCCCGATGTATGAAGCGGACCGTCGGGTTCGGGACGGCTCACGCCGGCACAGAAAACGTCCACGCCATCGAGTGCATTGGCCGCATCGATGCCGCGAATGGGGTCTCCGGTTCGAGGGGCACTCGGATACCCCTCGGATGCGCACACCACCGTCACACAGGCGTTGGAACCGAAGGTTGGTTGGTCGAGGATCCGGCCCGCTGCCGCCTGCGCCAACAGCGTGCCGAGATCCGACGTGAGCCGAGGCAGCACCACCTGGGTTTCGGGATCGCCGAACCGTACGTTGTACTCGAGCATTTTGGGGCCGTTCGGGGTCAACATGATGCCGGCGTACAACACACCCCTATAGTCGATGCCGCGCCGACGCAGCTCGGCGAGCGTCGGCTCGATCGACGACGTGACGAGCTCGGCGACGAGTTGGTCGGTGGCCGCCGGGACCGGCGAATAGGCGCCCATGCCGCCGGTGTTCAGCCCGACATCCCCCTCGCCGATGCGCTTGAAGTCCTGCGCTGGAGCAAGGGCGACCGCCCCGTGGCCATCACAGACCGCCAGCACCGACAGTTCCGGGCCGGTCAAACCCTCTTCGATGACGACGGTTCGACCCGCATCGCCGAACGCATCGCCCGACAGGTACGCCGCAACGGCATCGCGAGCTTCGCTTCGAGACTCCGTAACCACCACGCCCTTCCCGGCGGCCAACCCGTCGGTCTTGATCACGAAGAGGTCGTGCATGGTGTCGAGATAGGTCAGCGCCGACTCGAGGTCATCGAAGGTTCCGTGGCCGGCGGTCGCAACACCGGCGTCGACCAGCACCTGCTTCATCCAGGCCTTGGAGCCTTCGAGCTGAGCGCCGTCCGCACCGGGCCCGAACACCAACTGTCCCCGGGCGCGGAGTTCGTCGGCCAACCCGTCGACCAACGGCTGCTCGGGTCCAACCACAAAAAGGTCGGCTTCGACCTCTGTCGGGGAAGCTGCAACCGAACCGGGGATGCCCGGGTTCCCGGGGGTGACGACCACGTCGCTCTGGCGTCCGAGCACCGCAGCGAGCGCGTGTTCGCGTCCACCAGAACCCACGACACAGATGCGCATCAGAACACCCTCTCAGGCGGCGTAGTGAAAGAACTGGCTGCGACCGGGTCCGACACCGACGAGCCGAATCGGCACGCCGATCTGCGCTTCGAGGAAGGCGATGTAGGCCCCGGCGTTGGCGGGCAGCTCGTGGCGTTCGGTGACACCGCTGATGTCCTCGTTCCAGCCCGGCAGCTCCTCGTAGATCGGCGTGCACTTGTGCAGAACCGACTGATGGTACGGAAGCTGGTCGAGCCGCTCGCCCTCGTGGTCGTAGGCCACGCATACTTTCAAGGTGTCGAGCGCATCGAGAATGTCGAGTTTGGTGAGCGCGATTTCCGACAGCGAGTTGACGCGTACGGCATAGCGAGCCATGACGGCATCGAACCAACCGGTCCGGCGACGCCGCCCGGTGTTCGTGCCGTACTCGTGGCCGACATCGACCAGGTGATCCCCGACGTCGTCGAAGAGCTCTGTTGGGAACGGCCCGGATCCGACGCGGGTGACGTAGGCCTTGGCGATCCCGATGATGCGGTTGATGTGCATCGGCCCGACACCGGCGCCGGTGCAAGCACCGCCGGCGGTCGGATTCGACGAGGTCACGAACGGATAGGTGCCGTGATCGAGGTCGAGGAACGTGGCTTGTGCCCCTTCGAACAACACGTGCTGCTGGGCGTCGAGTGCATCGTGGACGAGTCCGACCGTGTCGGTGATGTGCGGAATGATGCGGGGTGCGTAGACCTCGAGATAGTTGTGCACGATCTCGTCCGCGTCGACCGGTAGGCGGTTGTACACCTTGGCCAACACCGTGTTGGTGTGACGCAGCACGGTATCGAGCTTGGCCCGAAAGATCTTCTCGTCGAGCATGTCCTGCACTCGGATTCCGACCCGCAGGGCGCGGTCGGCGTACGCGGGACCGATGCCACGTTTGGTGGTACCGAGCTTGTTCTCCCCCAGGTGGCGCTCGTGCAATGCGTCGAGTTCCTGGTGATACGGAAAGATCAGGTGCGCGTTGCCCGATACCGCGAGGCGGCTGCAGTCGACGCCCTTGGCGGTGAGCATGTCGGTTTCTGCGATCAACACTCGGGGATCGACGACCACGCCATTGCCGATGACCGGCGTGATGTGGTCGTACAGGATGCCGGAAGGCACGAGCTGCAAAGCGAAGCTCTCACCTTCGACCACGATTGTGTGGCCCGCGTTGTGTCCGCCTTGATAGCGAACAACCAGCTGCATTTCCTTAGCGACGAGGTCGGTAAATTTCCCTTTTCCTTCGTCACCCCATTGAGTGCCGACGACGATGGTCGCTGGCACAGCGTCACTCTCCTCTTGGGCTGGGTGGCGTTACGGCGCGACCTTAGTGCGTCCAGCCACCCGTGCAAACCGGGGAAAGGCGACCATACGGGCAGCGGGACAAAACGAACATCGGCCCGCCTCTTTGGAGACGGACCGATGTGACGTTGGATTGCCGGCGAGTCGGATCGACCCGACCGAGATGACTAGCCCGTGAAGTTCGGGTTGCCTGCCACCGGCTGAGCAACCGGCGCGATTTGCACTGCGCCACCGACACAGGTGCCGTCGGCTCCGGCGACCAACGGCGGTTCGCACGTGGCGGGAGTAGCCGGCGTGGTCGGGGTCACGGGCGGGTCGGTTGGCGTTACGGGCGGAAGTTCGGTCGTACCGAGCACCGCCACACAGAAGTCGCCGGTATCGGGGTTGATCGTGACCCCTGGGACGACAGCACCGTCGCTACAGGGGTTGCCGGGCACCGTCGTGGCGGGGATTGACGTGTCGGGCGTGGTGGTATCGGGAACGGTCGTGTCGGGCGTGGTCGTATCCGGAACGGTGGTGTCGGGCACGGTCGTGTCGGGCGTCGTGGTGTCCGGAACCGTTGTCTCGGGGACCGTCGTGGTTTGCGGCGGCGGCGTGACGTCGGTGAAGCCGATGCAGATCGGCTTGACCGAGTTGGGCGACAGGTTGGTCAAGAAGCCGTGGCGAACAACGATGGTGTCGACATCGGACGGCAAGGTCACCGTTCCGATCGGACCTTTCCAGGTTGCTTCGAGGCCATCGGCGAGATCGACCGTGGGTGAGGAGGTGGCGAGCACCGTACCGCCGCTGACGAAGTCGGCGACCCAAATTTCATTGGCCTGGGTGGCCGAGTTCGGCCGATCGTTGTAGCCGTCGTAGGACGTCGCTACCAGGTTGTACGTGCCTGCGGGCACCGAAACCGCAAACGAGCGGCTCGTGACCCGGTCGGGACCGAGGGTGTTGGAGTAGACCTTGCCGGTCGTGCCGAAGTCGACGTTGCCGAGCGTTTCGACAATGTCGCCCGAGCAGTCCGTCGCGGGCTGCGCGTCGGCGTTGTCGATGAGACCCAGAGCCAGCACCGAAGCGAAGGTCGCAACGATGGCGACAAGCGCCAAGGCGACTCGCCTATCCAGGCTTTGAAGTACAGAATTCATGGGGATGTTCATTGCGTTGTTTCCTCCGAAAGGGCCGCCCTCGTTCCGCCGCCACCGCCCACAGGGGGCTCAGGCGGAGAAACTTTCCTAAAGGTACAGAGGTTTTACGCCGATGGGCAAGAGCGGCGCACAATAATCGCGTCAGCATCACGAGCAACAACAGCCACATCGCCCTCGCCGAGCTCGTCGCCCAGCACCAATGCCGCCAGCTGGTCGCCAACCTCACGCTGGATCACTCGCTTCAGCGGACGGGCGCCGAACGCCGGATCGAAGCCCTTTTCGGCGAGCAGGATCTTGGCGTCATCGGACACCTCGAGCTCGATGCGCCGTTCACGCAATCGGGCCTCCAGGTGCGTGAGCTGCACGTCGACGATCGCTACGAGATCAGACTGCTCGAGTTGGCGGAACCGCACGATGTCGTCGACCCGGTTGATGAACTCGGGTCGGAAGAAGTCGGCGGGGTCCCCCGGCAGGTTCGACGTCATGATGATGATCGCATTGCTGAAGTCGACCGTTCGACCTTGGCCGTCGGTGAGTCGACCGTCGTCGAGCAACTGCAACAGCACGCCGAAGACGTCCGGGTGCGCCTTTTCGACCTCGTCGAGCAAGATCACGGCATAGGGCCGACGGCGAACCGCCTCGGTCAGCTGCCCGCCTTCGTCGTAGCCGACGTATCCGGGAGGTGCGCCGATCAGGCGCGACACTGCGTGCTTCTCCATGTATTCGGACATGTCGATGCGGACCATGGCGCGCTCGTCGTCGAACAAGAACTCGGCGAGGGCACGCGCAAGCTCGGTTTTGCCGACACCGGTGGGTCCCAGGAAGAGGAACGAACCAATCGGCCGATTCGGGTCGGCGAGGCCGGCGCGCGACCGGCGAATCGCGTTGGCGACGAGCGAGACGGGTTCGGCCTGACCGATGACTCGGGCACTCAACAGCTCTTCGAGGTGCAGCAGCTTCTGCATCTCCCCTTGGAGCAAGCGCGAGACCGGCACGCCGGTCCAGGCGGAGACGACGTCGGCGATGTCTTCCTCGTCGACTTCTTCCTTGAGCATCTGGCGCGAGCCCTGGAGCTCGGCGAGTTGTGCGGTCGCAGCCTCGATCTGACGTTCGAGTTCCGGGATGCGACCGAACCGAACCTCGGCCGCGCGCTCGAGGTCGGTCTCATGATCGACTTCCATACGCAGGGCTTCGAACTCTTCCTTGAGCGACCGAATGGCGTCGATCGCCGCCTTCTCGGATTGCCAATGGGCCTTCATGCCCGTCAGCTGTTCGTTGAGGTCGGCCAGTTCGGAGTCGAGATCGGCCAGCCGCTCGGCGGAGGCGTCGTCGGTTTCCTTTGCCAGCGCAACGCGCTCGATGTCGAGCTGACGCACACGCCGTTCGACCACATCGATCTCGGTCGGCAACGAATCGATCTCGATGCGGAGCTTGCTCGCCGCTTCGTCGATCAGATCGATGGCCTTGTCGGGGAGAAAGCGACCGCTCAGGTAGCGGTCCGACAACATTGCGGCGGCGACCAACGCCGCGTCTTGGATGCGTACACCGTGGTGGACCTCGTAGCGCTCCTTCAGGCCGCGAAGAATCGCGATCGCGTCCTCGACCGAGGGTTCCTCGACCATCACCTGCTGGAAGCGGCGTTCGAGCGCAGCATCCTTTTCGATGTGCGTGCGGAACTCGTCGAGCGTGGTCGCGCCGACCATCCGCAGCTGACCCCGGGCCAGGAGGGGCTTGAGCATATTGCCGGCGTCCATTGCGCTGTCGCCGGTGGCCCCGGCGCCGACGACCGTGTGCATCTCGTCGATGAAGGTGACGATCTCGCCATCGGCATCGGTGATTTCTTTCAGAACGGCCTTGAGGCGCTCCTCGAATTCGCCTCGGTACTTGGCGCCCGCGACCATGGCCGACATGTCGAGGGAGATGACACGTTTGCCGCGCAGGGTTTCGGGAACGTCGCCGGCGACGATCCGCTGCGCGAGGCCCTCGACGATGGCGGTCTTGCCGACACCGGGCTCGCCAATCAGCACCGGGTTGTTCTTGGTCCGGCGCGACAGCACTTGAATGACCCGGCGAATCTCGTCGTCACGACCGATGACCGGATCGAGCTTGTTCGCCCGAGCGAGGGCCGTGAGATCGACGCCGTATTTCTCGAGCGCCTGAAACTCCGCCTCGGGATTCTGGGACGTGACCCGGTGGCTCCCGCGCACCTCTTGTAGCGCGCGCAGCATCTGCTCGCGGTCGGCGTTCAGCTCGTCGGCCATCGCGAGCAGGAGGTGCTCGGTCGAGAGGTACTCGTCGCGCAGTTCTGCCCGCGCTTCGTCAGCACGTTCGAGCAGCGCGCCGACGTCACGGCTGATGCGAGCTTCGCCCCCGTACGCGCTCGGCAAGGCTTCGAGGCGGGCGATGGCCTCTTGACGCACGGAAGCCGGATGGAGGTCGAGATGCTGCATCATCGGTAAGACGATGCCCTCGGCCTGACCGACGAGTGCGACGAGCACGTGATCGACCGTGATCTCGGGATTGCTCGCGGCGCGCGCCATTTCGGTGGCGGCGGAGAGTGCCTCTTGGGTTTTGAGAGTCCAGCGATTCGGATCAAGCGTCATCGGAACGCGGCCTACCTTTCATGGGAGGTTCAATAAACCTAAGTGTATAACCATCAAGTTTCGGAAACCCCGCGGTGGAGGACAAAAACGGGGAAAACCCTGTGGGAAACCCCGATCTCCCGTGGATAACCTCGCGTTTTTGGGGTGGGCAGCGGCCATTCCTGGGGAAACCGCGACCACGCGACCCATTCGGTGAGCCTGCTCCACCGAACCACATGGATCGAGCCAGGTCAGGCGACGCTCAGCGAGACGGCGAAGTCGTCGTTCGGATCCGTCCACCACTCGCTCAGCCGCAGTCCGGCGGCCGACAATTCGGCCTCGAGTCCCGGGCGGGTGAACTTCGTCGACACCTCGGTATGGAGATCCTCGCCAATCGCAAAGTCGACCGTGAGATCGAGGTCGGCGACCGTGACCGTTTGGGCTCGTGTCGAACGTAGCCGGATGTCGATCCACGAGTTCTTCTCGTCGTATTCGGCGTAGTGGTCGAACCCGTCGAGATCGAAGTTCGCGTGCAACTCCCGGTTCAAGACCGTCAAGAGGTTCTTGTTGAACTCTGCGGTGACACCGAGGGAGTCGTTGTACGCCGAGCGAAGCCGGGTGCGATCCTTCACGAGGTCGGTACCGAGCAAGAACGCGTCCCCAGGCCGCAGTGATGCTGCGATGGCAGCAAGAAACGTTGCCCGCCCGTCGGGCTCGAGGTTGCCGATGGTCGAACCCAGGAACGCGATGACCCGACGACCTCCCACCGGGATCTTGCCGAGATGACGATCGAAATCCCCGACGACGCCGTGGACCAGAACGCCGGGGTAGTTCTGCGCAATCGCCTCCGATGATTCGCGAAGGATCGGCTCGCTGACATCGAACGGGACG
>CBESNZ010000009.1:0-23478 GCA_965531045.1 uncultured Acidimicrobiales bacterium | reverse complement strand
CTACCGGCAGCGATGCGTGCTGCAGTCCAGGCAACGGCCAATGCGTCGAGCACATCGTCGGCGCCGGCCCCGCTCGGGGGTGCGTCGGCGTGGATGGAAACCGCCTTCCCGAAGTGGGCGACGAGGAGGTCCCGACGCTGCTGGGCGCCCTCGGGGGTCTTCTTCGCCTCCAAGAACGCACCGCCGCGCATGGCGACGAACGAACACTCCGGGTGCACCTCGACGATGCGGTCGTCGGTGTCGGTACGTTGCAGCTCGTCGTCGAGGTGGGAGATTTTCGGCAACAGGTTGAAGGCCTGTTTCGACAAGCCGATGCCCATGGCGTCTCTCGACGCCTGCAGCGCGGTCGGGTAGTGGTCGGCGTGGGCGAGGGTGGCTCGGGTTGGGGTCGGAAACACCGAGGACCGGCGCGGGCCGATGTAGCGCCGAGCGGCGCTGTCCGACGCCCGGCGGACGGCCGGGAGCCCGATGGGCATGTCGACGCCTGCGAGGTGGATGGATCCAGCGGCAACCCGGTCTGCAACCGACCGAAGATCGGCGGCCACCTCACACGAGACGAGCTGGTCGCCGCTGGTGATGACAACCACCCATCCGGTGCGGCACCCGTCGATTCCGGCAACCGTCCGGTCGCCAACCCCTGTCTGTTCGGCAACCCCTGTCTGTTCGGCACATCCTGTCTGGCTCGTCACGACTCGAAACCCTAGGGTCTCGAAATCGAACGTAGCGAAGGGAACAACATCATGGGTCGACTTGATGGCCGTGTCACGCACATCACCGGGGCCGCCTCGGGCATCGGGGCGGCATGTGCCGCTCGATTCGTCGAGGAAGGCGCGATCGTCGTCGGCTCCGACGTGCAAGAACCCGACTCCTTCCCGGGCGCATCGTTCGAGATCCTCGACGTGCGCGACGCCGATCGCCAAAAGGCCGTCGCCGACGCCATCGTGGCCGAGCACGGCCGCATCGATGTGATCATCACCGCAGCCGGCGTTGGGGTCGGCGGGGCCGTGCACTCACTGAGTCTCGAGGACTGGCAACGTTGCCAGGACATCAATCTCACCGGCACGATGTTGACCGCGAAGATGGCCCTCCCGTCGATGATCGCGAACCGCTCCGGTTCGATCATTACGGTCGCGAGCGTCGAAGGGCTCGAGGGTTGTGAAGGAGGCTCCACCTACAACGCCTCCAAGGGCGGCGTGGTGCTGCTGACGAAGAACATGGCATGCGACTACGGACCTGCCGGTATCCGCGCCAACACGATCTGCCCCGGTTTCATCAAAACGCCGATGCTCGAGAACACCATCCAGGAGGGCGAGTTTCGGGACAAGATCATCGGGCAACACAAACTTCGTCGGCTCGGCGAAGCGCACGAGCTCGCGGGCCCGGCGGTGTTCCTGGCGTCCGATGACGCGTCGTTCGTGACCGGCGTCGCGCTGCCGGTCGATGGCGGTTATCACGCCGGGCATTCGTATGGCTTGGGCGAACTGCTGTCCCAGCTCTAGAAATGCGGTCGTTCTGACCATGTTGCGATGACCCCGGCCCAGCACCTCGCCGAGTGGCAAGCCGCGCAGAAGCGGTTCCAGGCCCTCGTCGTACTCGGGGACACCGGCGTTCCGGGCGGGAACACCGACCCAGCCGAGTTCACGCTCTGGTCCCATCGCCGATGGGCGGCGCGCGAGGCGTTGGGATGGCCCGCATCGGTTCGGGCGGCGGCGATCGCCGGAACGGCGTTACCGATCCTCGGTGCCCTGCTGTGGGCTTCGAGTCGGTACGGCACCACGGGTCTGCTGCTGACGCTCGCGATCGTCATGGCGGTGCAAGTGGTCGTTGCCGCTAACGCGGCCCGTGCGCTTCGGCTGCGCTTCGGGCGCCATACGCCACCGGTTGCGGTCGTCGCCCTCTATCGACGGCCGTGCTCGGCGGCCGATCTGCCGGCCGTGGTCGTCGAGGTCAGTCCGGCCGATGCCGGTCGGCTCCCGCTCGACGGCGTTGCACCGGTCATCGGGGAGGTGGAGGTGGACGGACACTTCGGCATCGTTGACGACGCCTACGTCATTTGGCCGACAGCGCCGCCGCGTTTGCCGGCGATCGGCGAGCCGACGTGGGGTGCCGATCCCGACTGGGAATAGCCCGCCAGCTAGCGTGCTGCCATGGCCAATCGACAGCCCTCCCGACTGTTCTACGTGTTGATCGCGGCCGGCCTACTCGCCATCCTGGTCGGCGCAATAGCCACCGGCCGCTGGGGCTACTTCTGGCTCGGTCTGTTCGCGCTCGCAGCAGCTGCTGTGCCGTTTGTTACTCGTCGCTGATCGGCTGGAAGCGAACCTGAAAGAGGCTCGGCCACCACTTGCCCGTAATCCAGAATGTGTCGTCGGCATCGTCATAGGCGATGCCGTTGAGCACGTCGGCCGACGCGGCTTGCTCGGGGGTCAGTAGTCCGGCGGCGTCCACCACGCCGGTGACCGCGCCGGTCGTCGGATCGATCCGGAGGATGGTGTCGGTTTTCCAGACGTTGGCCCAGATGGCGCCATCGACGCATTCGAGCTCGTTGATGTCGGCGACGAGGGTGCCGGCCCGGCGGACGGTGACGGTACGAAGGGCGGCAAATGTGTCGGGTGAACGGAACGTAAGGGTGGACGTACCGTCGGACATCGCCAGCTCATCGCCGAGGTCGCACAGCCCCCAGCCTTCGGTGTCGTAGCTGAACTCGTCGACCAAGTCGAAGGTGTTCGCGTCGTACACGAGGGCCCGACCCGCCTGCCAAGTGAGCTGAATGAGGCGGTCGCCGACGAGGGCGAGTCCCTCGGCAAACAGTGCATCATCCACGGGCACAGACCGTTGCACTTCGCCGGTCGCAAGGTCGACCTGGCGCAGCGTCGAGCTGCCGTTGCGGCCGGTGGACTCGAACAGCGAGCCGTCCTCGATGAGCAGTCCTTGCGTGAATGCCGCCGGATCGTGCGGGACGGTTTGCAGCACCTCGACGCGCAGCAGCTCGAGTGGTTGCACCACAGCCGGTGTCGCTGCGACCTCTGATTTCTCCGTCGAGCTCGAGCACCCCGCCATGGCCAGGAAGGCGGTGATCAGCAAGATCGTGGACAGGGTCAGGCTCGACCGATGGGATGGCATCGGCGCATTCTTACCGCCAGGTCCACCGGTGGGGAACCACTGCCCGGGTAGCATCGTCAGAAGGGGTAAGGGCGGAAGGAGGGACCAGACGCTATGAATATCCATGTTGCCGGGCACGATTGGCACCGAATGTCGCGTCGAGAACGCGACAGCTGGTCAGAGCTGCAGAACCTCGTACGCGTGCGAGCGGTGGCACTAACCACGTCGGTCGTCGCCGTGGCGCTCGCCATTGTGGCGTTCGGCCAATCTGCGGTGCTCGGTCTGGTCATGCTGCTCGCAACCCCACTCATGGTCCTCGCGGCGGTCACGCTTGCCGACGCCCTCTTGTCGTCGAGAGAGTAGACGTCGCCAGCGGAGTCACGGCCCCAACTGCGACCACGACAACCAATCCGAGCAGTATGCCGATGCCATTGGCGCCGATGTCGGTGATCTCCATCTTTCGGCCGCTGGTCGCGACCCGCTGCAGAACCTCGACGCCGATGCCGGCGATGAACAATCCGGCTGCGAGCACATCTGCGGGGACTCGTCGTCGGAATCCGAGCCCGAGGATGACCATGCCCATGCCCCACAGGGCGATGTGGCCGAGTTCATCCGCGGCCCACGGGATGTCGCTTCTGTTCAGGAGATCGACGGCGAACAGGTCCTCGCCGGCTCGCCATGCCGCCACCGCCAGCTGACGGAACTGCTTGAAGAGTCGCGGAGCCCGGTCGGACAGGCTGAGCACGAGTGCGACGACGGCAAAAGCCGTGGCACCGATCCAGCGGGTTGCTCGGGAATTCCACATACCCGACAACGGTACGCCACCCGACGTAAAATCTTCGTCGAACACGGTCAAGCTTTTGTGAAGATTCAGCTCAGGTCACGCGGCCTGCGCGCTCATCCGCTCACTCATCCTCTAGGGATTTCTCGAGCCGTTCGTACTCGCTCACCGGTATGAGGGGCGGCCCGGGCAGGATCGCGCCGCAGAGGAACCCGACGTTCGCGATCGTTTGTGCGACACCATTCGGTTCGCGTGTACTCAGTTGCTTGAACCGGGCCGCGTCGGGGCCGGCGATGAGCGTCAATGGGTCGTAGTTGGCCGGATCGGCGATGTCGTTGTAGTCGATGTAGTAGTCGCGTGCCGCTGCGTACTCGGCCCGCACGACCCCGACGGCAACGTCGTAAGCGTCGATGTAGAACTCTTCGGCCAGCTGCTGGGTCTTGCCGGGATACTGAAACAGTTCGGACTCCGACGCCGCCACAAATTCGTCGGCCAACGTGCAGAGGTCGGCCTCACGCTCGGCGATGGTGGTGACCGGCGTGGTGCTGGCGACGCCCTGGGTGATGGTCGTGGTTGTGCCGAAGCTCGCCTCGAACGCTGCATCGTCGCCCACGGTGGGGAGATAACGAAAAAGGGCAACGATCGCCAGTACCACGGCAGCCACGGCGATGACGCTGCGTACCTCGCTCCAAAAAGTCACGGGGCGAGCATACGGGGGAATAGGCGTTGGCCACGGGCACGCGTGCTAGGACAGGTTGCATGACTCTCGATCCCCAAGTACAGGTCATTCTCGATTTCATGAGTGAGATGGGAATCCTCTCCGATACGACCCTGTCGGCAGTAGAGCTGCGGGCCACCATGGACGCCACCTCGGGTGAGGTGCTGACCCCGGTCGCGGACGTGCAAGACCGGACGATTCCAGGTGGGGACGGCCAGGACATGCTGGTGCGGATCTATCGGCCCGACGGCGCACCGTCGGTGAGTCCAGCCGTGGTGTTCTTCCACGGTGGTGGTTGGGTGATCGCCAGTGTCGAAACCCATGACGACACGTGTCGTCGTCTCGCGAATCTGACCGGGACGACCTGGATCTCGGTCGACTACCGGCTGGCGCCCGAAGCGATCTTCCCCGCCGCGGTCCATGACTGTGTGGCGGCGGTCGACTGGGTGCGTGAGAACGCCGGCGACCTGGCCATCGATCCGACGAGAATTGCGGTGGCAGGCGACAGCGCCGGAGGAAATCTCGCCGCGGTGGTGGCGCTTGATGCACGAGATCGCAACATGCCGGTCGCGGCCCAAGCACTCATCTACCCCTGCACCGATATGGATCCCTCCGCCTGGCCGTCGATGGAAGAGAACGCCAGCGGGTATTTCCTCACCCGTGATTTCATGCACTGGTTCTACGACCAGTACGTCCCCGACGCCGAACAACGGACCGACCCTCGGGCCGCCCCGATCCATGCGGCAGATCACACGAACCTGCCGCCGGCCATCGTCGTCACCGCCGAGTACGACCCGCTGCGTGACGAGGGCGAGGCCTACGCCGACAAGCTCGCCGCCGCTGGCGTTCCGGTCACGAAGGCGCGCTACGACGGGATGATGCACGGCTTCTTTGGCATGAGTGATGCGATCGACCGGGCGGCCGACGCACAGGCCGAAGTCGCGTCGTTCCTGGTGGCAGCGCTGTCTGGAGGGTTGGACGCACCGTGAGCGCGTTGACCCATCTCCCGGCGACGACCACGACGGATGAGATCGTGGCACAGCTTCGCAGCACGGGTGCGGTCATCGTCGACAACCTGGCGGACGATGACCGGGTCGACACCCTCCTGACCGAAATGCAGCCCTACATTGACGCGACGCCGCTCGGCGGCGACGACTTCACCGGCCGAACCACAAAGCGCACCGGCGCGCTGATCGGCCGATCGCCCGCATCCCATTGGTTTCTCCAACACGCGCTGGTGCTCGGATCGGCGCGGGGTTTACTCGATCACGCGACCAACATCCAGGTGCACCTCACACAGGTCATCTCGATCGGCCCCGATGCACCGGCACAGCAGATTCACCGCGACCAATGGGCCTTCGATTTCCATCCGTTTCCCCGCGGGTTCGACGTGCAGTGCAACACCATCTGGGCGTTGGACGACTTCACCGAGGAGAACGGGGCAACACGGGTCGTCCCCGGCAGCAACGGACTCGAGGACGGCCTCAGGTTTGCTGTCGAGGACAGCATCGCCGCCGAGATGTCCAAGGGCTCCGTGCTCTTCTACAGCGGCAGCGTGTACCACGGCGGTGGGGCGAATCGGTCCGGCGAGGTGCGTCGAGCGCTCAACCTCACCTACAACGTCGCTTGGTTGCGGCAAGAGGAAAACCAGTACCTGTCGGTGCCGGCCGAGAAAGCCAGGGACCTCCCCGACGATCTGCTTCGCCTGATGGGTTACGCGATCGGTGCCTACGCCCTCGGATACGTCGACGACACACGGGACCCCCTCGAAGTGCTCCGAGGGGTCGAATCGTCGGCGTTGGGGGCCTTCGGAGCCACCATCAGAGACCAGCCGCAGGACCAGCCGTAGGACCAACGGCCCTTTTGTGCCGCCTGGTTAGCCAACGCCTGTTTGGCGGGCCATATTGGACGACGAGCTGTATTGCACCTGTATGCAATCTTCCCCCCCCAGATCTCTGAAGGAAACGTGGCCATGACGATCGAGCAAGAACTCGAAGCCAAGTTCGGACTGACCACGGTCAGCCTCCGGTCGGGGTTGTCGCAAGACGAACTCTTCCACGAAGCCATCGCCAACGATCGCGGTCGCGTCGAACTCGACGGGCCCGACGATGCGCAGAAGGCCTTCGCCACGAAACTTGGCGTCGACGGTCCGCTGATGTTCTTCTCCGACCCTACCTGCACCGGCCGCCCGGTGCAGGACACCTTCGCCGTCGCCCGCCCCAGCGTCGTCGACACGGTGTGGTGGAAGCCCGGCTTCAAGCAGTTCGATCCGGATCACTTCGATGCGCTCGTGCCGCGCGTGGCGAAACACCTCAACGAACGCAACGCACAGCTGTACACGACCGACGTCTTTTGCGGCTGGGACGCCGAATTCGCCGAGCCATATCGTTTTGTCGGCGAGTACGCCTCACACGCGTACTTCTGCAACATCATGTTCCCGAAAGACGTGCGCGACGACAGCGATCGGGCGGAGTCCGGCTGGACGCTGCTGAACGTTCCGTCGTTCGAATGTGTTCCTGAGCGCGACGGCACCGTCTCGGGACGAGCCGTGATCATCGACATCGAAAACCGGATTGCCTTGGTCCTCGGTAAGGCCGACTACTGCGGCGTGAACAAGAAGACGATGTTCACGCTGATGAACTACGTCCTGCCCAACAAGGGCCAACTGTCGATGCACTGCTCGGCCAACGTCGGCCCCGACGGCGACTCCGCCATTCTCTTCGGCCTGTCGGGTACCGGGAAAACCACGTTGTCGGCCGATCCCGATCGCCAACTCATCGGCGACGACGAGCACGTCTGGACCGACGGCGGCATCTCCAATTTCGAAGATGGCTGTTACGCCAAGCTCATCGACCTGTCCAAGGAAAACGAACCGGTCATCGCCGCCGCGCTCTCCATGAAGGGCACGATGATCGAGAACGTGCCGGCCGTGCCCGGCAAGGCGCTTGCAGACACCGACCCGCAAGAACTCGATCTGACCGACGGATCGATCACCGAGAACACCCGATTCGCCTACCCGCTCGACTGCAACCCGAACGTCGCCGAGGGAGCGCGCGGGCCGCACCCCAAGACCATCGTGCTGCTCACCGCCGATGCGTTCGGGGTCTTGCCGCCCGTATCGATTCTCGACACCGAAGAGGTGATGTACCACTTCGTCATGGGCTTCACGTCGAAACTGGCCGGCACCGAGGTCGGCATCACCGAACCCGAGGCCACGTTCTCGGCGTGTTTTGGTGGCCCCTTCATGTCGCAAAAGGCGTCGGTGTACGCCGAACTGTTGGCCAAGCGCATGCACGACCACAAGACCCGCTGCATTCTGCTCAACACGGGCTGGTCGGGTGGTCCCTATGGCAAGGGCGACCGCATGTCGCTGAAGGCCACGCGGGCCCTGCTCGACGCAGCACTGAGCGGCGATCTCGACGACGTCGAGACGGCAATCGAGCCGACCCTTGGCCTGAAGATGCCGATGAGCTGTCCAAACGTCGATGATACGATCCTCAACCCTCGCAACACCTGGGACGACCCCGAGGCCTACGACGAGGCTGCGGTCAAGCTACGTGACCTGTTCCGGTCAAACTTCGAGAGCAAGGGCTACGCCGACCTCGGCATCACTGCGGTCATGTAGGGCGTTCCTGCGGCCTGGCGGCCTCGGCACTGCCACTCGCTTCGCTCGTTTAGAGCCTTTTCGCTGGCGCGAAAACGCCCCTACCGGGTTGTCGGTGGGTCCGTAACCTCGTTGCTTTTGGCTACTTGTCGATTTCGACGGCGGCGACGATGACGTCGTCGAGGGCGGTCAGGGCTCGGTCGACGGGGTCGTTGTTGCCGTTGACGATGATCGAGAACGTCATGGCTCGGCCGCCGACGGTCGTGGCGTAGCCCGACAGCGCTCGTGCGCCGAACAGCGTGCCGGTCTTGGCGGTGACGTTACCGACCGTGGATGCGTCACCGAATCGGCGCCGCAGCGTGCCCGACGCACCGGCGACCGGCAGGTCATCCTTGAACTCGTCGAACCAGGGCTCGCTTCGCACGACCCGCAGGATCTGTTGCCACTCGCGCGGGGAGCGGAGGTTCTGGTACGACAACCCGGATCCGTCACGAGCCGACCCGGTCAGGGTGGGGCACAGCTGGAGCAGCGTGCGATTGATCACATCGACGCCGGTGGCCATCGTGCCGTTGCCCGCCGCCACCCGGCCGATCTCCATGAGCAGGTTGTCGGCGATCTCGTTGTCGCTGTATCGAAGCATCGAGCCCAGGAGCGACCGCGTGGACGGTGAGCCCAGGCGGGCGAGCTCGGCATCGAGGTCGACCGCTGCCGGCGCGACGATGACCTCGTCGACCTCGATGCCGACCTCGGCCAGCGCCGCCGCGAACTGGGCGCCGTTGCCCAAGGTCGGGTTTGCCACATAATCGTCGTCCTTGCGCCAACGGTTGTCGTCGAGGGTGAACGCGGACAGCGGCCCCGAATAACGGGGAACGGTCCAATCGGGCCAGCCCACCGCGGTGGTGGGATTGACGTAACGGGTGGCGTCGACAACGAGGCGGTCGTAGTGCGTGGACCCGTTGGCATCGGCGACGCGCTGGGCCAGCGTGCCGGTGGAATGCGTACCAAAGCGGCGCAACGTCGGGTCGCCGCCCGCAACCAGGACAAGGTCGTCGCCGGATTCGCCGACGATGGTGGTGAATCCGTGGTCGGTCGACAGCTGGCGATAGGCGCCGATGGCGGTGAAGAGTTTCTCGTTGCTCGCCGGCACCAGACGGCGATCTGCGTTGCGGCCCACGACCTCGCCATACCCCTCGATGTGGATCGAGACTCCAGTCGTGACGGCGGACAACGCCGGCGCTGCGAGGGCGCGTTCGATTGCGGCCATGCCCGACCGCGGCGGGCGCTGCGACCCGGTCGATTGGTCGACGGTACATATCGCCGGCGGTGCGAAGTCGACCGTGATGCGGTCGAACGCCCCACCCCTGGCTGCGTAGCTGCGAATCTCGCAGGCGCGACGTTGGACCGCGCAATCTTGGTCGGGCAGGTAGCGCGGCGCGAGCACCTGCGTTCGGTAGGTTCCCTGCTCGTTGCGGGTGGGGTTCAGCGGCGTGAGGCGAACGCAACCCTTGCGGCCCTTGCGGCCATCGCGCGGGCACAGCCGGAACTTCACGCCATCCGGTGCATGCAACACCCGCAACCCAACCGCTTCTTGGTGTTGGAGATCGAGACGATTGCGTGATGTGAGGTCGGGTGTCGGCGTGTCGGTTTGCGCGACAGCGGGTGCCGCGCCGGCGACGAGGCCAATGAGGAGCAACAGAACGACTGTTGCCAATGGGAGCGGCAGTCGCCGGCGCAGGATCATGCCGGCGACCTTACCGGTGCCCCTGACCGCTGCACTAGGTTCTCGCAGATGCGCCCACGCACGTTCTCGGCCCCCCTGCTCGCACTGTTGCTGCTCGCTGCAGCCTGCAGCAGCGATGCCGAATCGTCGGAGTCATCGTCAGTGGATCCGGGGTCATCGGATTCGGGATCGTCGGTCCCCGTGTCGTCGGCGCCGGCGTCGTCGGCGGATGACGCAGCGACGAGCGAGGATCCCGTCACGTTCCGTCTCGCCCGGCACGGTCGCAACGACGTGCGCTTCGACAACTATGTCAGTGGAGGCACCGCGTTGCTCGAGTTGTCGGCGGTCGACGTCGATCCAGAGTCGCAGGCGTTCTCCGTCGATGGCACGCCACTCGACACCGTGGCGAAAGGGACCAACACGTTCCTCGTGGCGGGTCTTCCCGACGGCGAGGTCACGATTACCGCGGATGGCTTCGAGACCGCCACCGATCCGGTCCAGGTCACGAACTATCCGATAACCGGGCCCGTGTTCTCCGGACCGCACCAGCAACCATTGTTCTGTACCTACGAAGAATTCGGTCTCGTCGGCACCGGTGACGACAACTGCTCGGCCGAGACATCGATCGCATGGGGCTACATCGACGACGACGGCGGCTTCGTCGAAGCGGCCGAAGCTCCAGGCGGAGCGACGTTGATTCGCTTCGAGCAGGGCACGATCAATCGGGGGGTCTACCAGGTTGCGGTCGCCGACCCCTCGGGAGGAGCCGAGCCGATCGACGTTGGCAAGCACCTCATCTACCGGTTCGGCGGCGGTTGCGGTACCGGCCATACCCAAGGCCGGCCCCTCGGCGCGGCGGTTCTCGACGCCGAGTCACTCGACGCCGGTTACATTGTCGCCACGTCCACATTCAACACGTTGCAGACCCATTGCAACGATGTGTTGTCGGCCGAAACGCTGATGATGGTGCAAGAACACATCGACGAACAGCTCGGGCCGATCGGCCTCACCGTGGGTCGCGGCGGGTCCGGCGGTGCCATCCAACAGTATGCAATCGCGCAGAACTACCCCGGTCTGCTCGACGCGCTCAACACCAGCGCGAGTTTCCCGGACTCCGCGTCGATCGCCGGCGGCGTCACCGACTGTGGGCTGTTGCTCGACTACTGGGACACGGACGAGGGTGCCGGCTTCAGCGAGGAGGCTCGCACCGCGGTACAGGGCCACGGCACGACGCAGTTCTGTGCCGCGTGGAAGCAGACGTTTCTCGGCAATGTCGACCCATCGTCGGGCTGTGACGGGGTGGTGCCGGAAGCCGAGCTGTACGTGCCCGAGACCCGCCCCGACGGCATCCGCTGCACGCTGCAGGACTCGGCGTCCAATCTGTTCGGTCTCGACGAGTCCGGCTTCGGCCGTCGGGCGCTCGACAACGTCGGCATCCAATACGGTCTCGAAGCCCTGCACGATGGCCTCCTCACCGTGGATCAGTTTCTCGATCTCAACGCCGCGATCGGCGGGTACGACATCGACGGCAACATCACCGATATCCGCACCGCTGCCGATCCTGAACTCGTCGAGTCGGTCTACGCCACGGGTCGCGTCATCGCCGGAGACTCGGCTCTCGTCGACATCCCGATCATCGACATCGACCTCTACAGCGACTTGACGTTCGACATCCACGACCGCTTCCGATCGTTCTCGATTCGCGCCCGGCTCACCGGCGACGAGACCGTTGGCTCGCCCAACCGGGTCATCTGGTCGCGTCCGGGTGCCGGGTTGGTCGAGGCCATCGGCGGCGACGGCGGTGGCGAGGACGTCGACATCTGGTCGGGCAGCGAAATCGCCGATGCGCTCATCGAATGGGCCGAGACCGGCCAACGGCCCGTTGGGGTCGCCGACGACTGTGTCATCGATGGCGAGCGGATCGTCGGCGACGACGTGTTTCTCGAAGGCCAACCGTGCGCAGAGGCCTATACGTACTTCGGCGACCCGCGAACCGCAGCCGGTGCGCCGATCCAAAACGACGTCATCAAGTGCACCACGGTGGCCGCCGACCCGTCGAGCTACGGGGTGGACTTCACCGACGAGCAGGCCGAGCGGCTCAAGCTGGTCTTCGCCGACGGGGTCTGTGACTTCACCCAGCCGGGCGTTGGCCAGGTAACACTCTCCGGAACCTGGCTGGAGTACTAGCGGACAGCCCGCTGGTACGGGTCAGAACCCGGGGATGTCGGGCGTTCCGAGATCGACCTCGGAACCAATCCGGATCTCGGTGGCCATTCCGGCCTCGTCGACGCGGAAGAGCACGCGCTGGCCCTGGCGGAGCATGCGAAACAGCGAACCCTCGAGCGCATCGAGCGCGAGGTCGTAGTCGGCCATGTCGGTATCGCACATGACCACGCCGTCGCGAGTTTGCGGGTCGTACGACTTGATAACGCCCTGAAGCATGCCGGTCATGGCCTAACGAACAGCTTTTTCGACCTTGCCGGCCTTGAGGCAGCCGGTGCACACGTTGACGCGCTTGACGCCACCGTTCACACGGGCGCGCACTCGCTGAATATTGGGGTTCCAACGGCGCTTTGTGCGCCGGTGCGAGTGGCTCACATTCATACCGAAGATGGGCTTCTTGCCACAGATGTCACAAACGGCGGACATATCTCAACCTTGAAATCGATCGATGAACAGTTGGGCAGCGTATCGCGCCGATCGGGCATAGCGGCGCGCAAGCTGGCTACGATGCCCCCCAATGAACAGCCCTGCGACGCCTACCGCCGACGCCGCCACGTTGCGCAAGATCGTACTTGCGTTCCGCGACGCCTTGGCCGATCACCGCGAGGCCATCAACCGCCTGAACGTGTATCCGGTTCCCGATGGCGACACCGGAACCAACATGGCGCTCACGCTCGATTCGGTGGCCGACGCCGTCGCCGACACGGCCGACGACATGGCCGAAGTGTGCAAGGCCATCAGCCACGGTTCGCTCATGGGGGCGCGAGGCAACTCCGGTGTCATCATGTGTCAGCTGCTGCGCGGCCTGTCCGAGGTCTTCACCGAGGCGGCCACCATCGACGGCGCGGCCTTTGCACGCGGTCTCGAGGCGGCCGCAAAGGCGGCCTACGGCGCGGTCGGATCGCCCGTCGAGGGAACCATCCTCACCGTGGCTCGTGAAGCGGGCGAGGGCGCGGCCGCGTGTGCTGTCGACTCCAACGACCTGATCGGCGTGGTCGATGCGGCCCGTGTGCAGGGCGCCGACGCTCTCGAGCGAACACCGACGATGTTGCAGGTGCTCGCCGACGCTGGTGTCGTCGACGCGGGCGGTACCGGCTTCTTGCTCTTTTTGGATGCGGCGCTCAACGTGCTCGACGGACGGCCAATTCCGGTTCCCGATGTGCCCGCAGATCTCGACGTCACGGCGGTACTCGCCGGTTCGTCGGGTGGGGCTCACGGGGCGGGCGCGCCGGCGAACGCCGACAAGCACATCTCCGAGTTGCGCTACGAGGTCATGTTTTTCCTCGAAGCGCCCGACGAGTTGGTGCCGGGCTTCAAAGAGGCGTGGGCCGCGGTCGGCGATTCGATCGTGGTCGTCGGCGGCGACGGTGTCTGGAATTGTCATGTGCACTGCGACGACATCGGCGCAGCGATCGAATGTGGCATCGCCGTCGGGCGTCCGTACGAAATTCGCGTGACCGATTTGCTCGAAGAGTTGGCGGAGAGCGACTGGGTCACCCAGGCACTGGGCGATGAACCCGAACAGCCCGTCGGCGCCGATGTCGTCACCGGGGTCGTCGCGGTCGCAGTGGGCGATGGCGTGGCCACGGTGTTCGGATCGCTGGGAGTGCACCGTCTGGTGGTCGGGGGACAGACGATGAACCCGTCCACGCAGCAACTGCTCGACGCGGTCAACTCCATCGTCGCCGACGAGATCCTGATTCTCCCCAACAACAAGAACATCATCGCGGTGGCCGAGCAGGTCGACGGCCAGACCGAGAAATCGGTGCGCGTCGTTCCCACGCGCAGTATCGCCGAAGGGTTTGCCTGCCTGTTGGCGTACGACCCGCAGGCCGGCGCCGACGTCAACGTGGCCGCCATGGCCGATGCGGCCGAGTCGGTCATCGCCGCAGAGGTTACGCAAGCCGTCCGCGGCTCCAATACCAACGCCGGCGAGGTGGTGACCGGCGATTGGATCGGACTCGACCGTGGCGGGGTGCAGTCCAAAGCCGACTCGAGCGTCGCCGCCGCCATCGCCCTGCTCGATCAGCTGATCGACGACTCCCACGAAATCGTCACCATCATCGCCGGGGCCGATGCCACTGATGATGACGTTGCCGCGGTCGTGGCGTGGATCGAGGCCGAACGAGCCGATGTCGAAGTCGAAGTGCACAACGGCGGGCAGCCCCTGTACCCGTTCAGCTTCGGCATCGAGTAGAGACCGGCGTGGCCGAGGGCGATCCGCCGCTCACGTTCACCGACCTGGACGCGCTTCCCGTCCGTCGGCTCGCCGGCGTGGGGGACAAGCGCGAGAAGGCACTGGCGCAAGCAGAGATCGAGTCGGTACTCGATCTGCTGACGCACTACCCGCGCCGCTACCTCGACCGCACCAAAGAGGCACAGATCGACGAGCTCGAAGAGGGCGAGGAGGGAATGGTGCTGGTGTCGGTGCTCAAGGTGTCGTCGCGCCGCATGGGCAACCGTCGGACGATGGTCGAGGCGGTCGTCACCGATGGCACCGGTCGCCTCTCGCTCACGTTCTTCAATCAGCCGTGGCGTGAGCGGCAGTTGACCGAGGGTATGGAGGCGATCGTCTTCGGCAAGCTCGGGTCGTACCGGGGTAAGAAACAGATGGCGAACCCCGTTGTCGATCTGGTGGGCGATGGCGTTGAGCGCAAGACCGGAAAGATCCTGCCGGTGTATCCGCAGTCGGAGAAGTCGGGTATCAGCACCTGGGACCTCGGTCGCCTCGTACTGAACGCGCTCGAGAAGGCGTCGCCCCGCGGATTCGCCGACCCCGTGCCCGCCGCCGTGCTCGATCGATTCGAACTGTGCGATCGCGCCACCGCGTTCCGCGAGATTCACGCGCCGGACAACCTCGGCCAGGTGGCCCGGGCCCGGAAGCGGCTGGTCTTCGACGAGCTCTTGCGCATCCAAGTGAAGTTGGTGCAGCGGAAGCGGCTACTCGAGTCCACCCAACGCGGGGTTGCCCATCGTGTCGGCGACCAATCCAACGGCTCGCTGGTGGCCGACTTTCACGAGCGGCTGCCCTTTCCGCTCACCAACGCCCAGCGTCGCGCCATCGACGAGATCACGCACGACCTCGGCCAGGTTGCGCCGATGCACCGCTTGCTGCAAGGCGACGTCGGCGCGGGCAAGACCATCGTCGCGGTCAGCGCCTTGCTGGTGGCGGTGCAGGGCGGACACCAGGGAGCGCTCATGGCGCCCACCGAGGTCTTGGCCGAACAGCACCACCTCGGCGTGTCGGAAATGCTCGACGGAATGATCGTGCGCGACGACTCCAACATGTTCGGTGAACGACCCCTCGCCGTTGAACTCTTGGCCAACCGCACCTCGGCCCCGGAACGCAAGCGCATCCTCGCCGGGCTCGCCGACGGCTCGGTCGACCTCGTCATCGGTACCCACGCGCTGATCCAGGACGCGGTCGAGTTCTCCTCCCTCGGGGTGGTGGTGATCGACGAACAACACCGTTTTGGTGTCGAGCAGCGGGCAGCCCTGCGCGACAAGAACTCCGACGACACGCACCCCGACGTGCTCGTCATGACCGCAACGCCGATTCCCCGTACGGCTGCAATGACCGTGTACGGAGACCTCGATGTGTCGGTGCTCGACGAGCTTCCGCCCGGACGTACCCCGATTGAGACCACGTGGGTGGAAGAGGACGAATCGGGGGTGTGGGCCCATGTGAGGGACAGCGTGACGGAAGGCCGTCAGGCATATGTCGTGTGTCCGCTCATCGAAGACTCCGACACCATCGAGGTGCGCTCCGCCGAAGCCACGTTCGAAGAGTTGGCCTATGGCGAATTGGCCGAACAGCGCCTGGCGCTGCTGCATGGCCGGATGTCATCGGCCGAGAAGGAAGCGACCATGGCGCAGTTTCGTCGGGGCGAACTCGACGTGTTGGTGGCGACCACAGTCATCGAAGTTGGCGTCGATGTGCCGAACGCCACGACCATGGTCATTCTCGACGCCGCCCGGTTCGGCATCGCCCAACTGCACCAGCTCCGCGGCCGCGTGGGCCGTGGCCAGCATGCGTCGCACTGCTTCCTCGTCGGCGTGGCCACAACACCTGATGGTGAGGCGCGACTCGAGGCATTGGTGGCCACCACGGATGGATTCGAACTGGCCGAGATCGACCTCGAATTGCGCGGCGAGGGGCAGATCATGGGGGAGCGGCAGAAGGGTCGCAACGATCTCAAACTCGCGTCGCTGCGACGGGACAAGCCGTGGGTCGAGCGAGCGCGCGAGGTTGCGTACGAACTCGTCGACCCGGATCCAACCTTGACCCGACACCGCGACCTCGCCGCCGAGATCGAATTGTTGCTCGGCGAGGACCAGGCCGACTTCCTCCTCAAATCATGAGCCAGCACGAACTGCCCGACGAGTTGCAGGGCCGCAAGATGTCGGCTGCGGCCTTCGCCAGCAATTGGAAGACCGTCCTGGCCGTCGACGCCGGCGTCGGCTTGGCAATCGTGCTGGTCGGCGTCGCGGTGACGTTGTGGGTAGCGGCGTGGATCGGCTCACCGATCATCGGGGCTGGGGCGCTGTACGTACTGCTGGTCGGCCGTCGTGCTTTGCAGTGGCGCTACCTTCGCCGCGAGGCTGGGCTGCATGACTGACGCCGGCGCACCCCCGAACCCGATCGTTCCCCGGCGGCTCGACAGCGCCGACGACCGAGTCGACGCGATAGCGACCTTCGCCGACGCCTTCTTCGACGACCCCGTCTTCTCGTGGATCTTCGAGGACCGAGGGGTCCGTCAGCGCTACCTTGCCGCCTGGTTCGAGAACACCGTCGACCGGGCGGCGCACGGAAGCCACGTCGATCTGGTGGGCGGTGCTGCGGCGTTCTGGATGCCACCGAAAACGCCGGGCTCGGAGCACCCCTCCGAGTCGGGCGACGGGTGGGTGGTGCCCTTCCTCAGCGAAGCGTTGGGAGACGACGTAGCGATGAGCAAGTTGGCCGAGCTCGGCAAGATCCCAGAGCACCACCCGACCGAACCGCACTGGTACCTCGGGGTGATCGGCACCCGATCCGACGCACAAGGTCGGGGCCTGGGTTCACGGTTGCTCACCCATCACCTGCAGATCTGCGACGACGAAGCATCCGCCGATGGGCCGTTGCCCGCCTATCTCGAGTCGTCCAACCCGCGCAACGTGTCGCTGTACCTGCGGCATGGTTGGCAGGTGACGAACACCATCGAGCTCAACGATGGCCCGACACTCACCGGTATGTGGCGCCCGGCGCGCCGTACGAACAGCGAAGAGGGACAACCATGACGGAATCCGTTGCCGACGAGGGCGCGATCAGCACCGAGGTGCGGGGTCGGATCCTGCTGATCGGTCTCGATCGCCCGGCAAAGTACAACGGCCTCACGCCAACGATGATGCGAGCGCTCGTCGACGCGTACACCCGACTCGAGAACGACGACGACCTGTGGGTCGGGGTGGTGTTCGGGCACGGCGACCACTTCACCGCCGGGCTCGACCTCACGAAGTTCACCGATGCCATGGGCGGCGGGAACCCCGACGATGCTCCGGGCGGTGGCGGGTCAGGCCGCATCGATCCGTTCGGTCTGAAGCAGGGCACCACCAAGCCGGTCGTGTTCGCCGTGCACGGCATCACGTTCACGGCAGGCATCGAATTGATGTTGGCCGGCGACATCGTGATCGCGGCCGACAATTGCCGCTTCTCGCAGCTCGAGCCGAAGCGCGCCATCCACGCCACGGGCGGTGCGACGTTTCGTTTCGTGCAACGTGGCGGTTGGGGGAATGCGATGTATCACCTGCTCACCAGCGACGAGTTCGACTCGGCCGAGGCCTATCGATGCGGATTCGTGCAGGAGGTCGTGCCGGCCGGCACGCAGCTCGACCGCGCCATCGAGGTCGCCGAGCTCGTCGCCAAGGGTGCGCCGGCTGCGGTACAGGCCACCAAGGCATCGGCGCGCCGGTATCTGCTCGACGGGCAACAGGCCTGCATCGACATGCTGCCGGTGACCCAGGCCGAGCTCACGGGTACGGCCGATTTCGCCGAAGGCATCGCCTCGTTTGTCGAGCGTCGTGAACCGGTGTTCGGCAAACCAACCGAGGACTGATCGGCAACGGCCGACTTCTCGTAATGGGCCATATGGCCCATTTTTACGACCTGCGGTCAAGAACGACCACGATCATGACGACAAACGGGCGGTATGAAGCGCCTACTGACCGTCGTTTTGATCGTTGCCTCGATGCCTTTCGCCCTTGCCGGCAACGCATCGGCCGCAAACGCCTTCTGTGCCGGCCATCCGGCGACGATTTCGGGCACCGGCACCAACGACGTGATCTACGGAACAGCGGGCGTCGACGTGATCAATGCCGGCCGCGGGGCTGACACCATCTACGGACTCGGCGGCGATGACATCATCTGCGGCGGTCGCGGCAAGGACACGATCTACGGCGGTCCGGGTGACGACTTCATCCGTGGCGGCAATGCCCGCGACAACATCTACGGCAACGCCGGCAACGACGTGATCCACGGCGACATCGGCCAGGATACGGTCAACGGTGGCCCGGGATTCGACAACTGCACGACGTATGTCGCCGTGCGCGGTTGTGAAGGCAACGCACTGATCGGACCGCCACCGGTACCGCAGAAGCAGGACAACGACGATCCCGATCGCACCGTGGCCGACACGCCCGAAGAGATCATGCTCGCCCGGATCAACGAGGTTCGTGCTGCCGCCGGCGTGGCGCCGCTCCAGGCCCACAGCGGTCTCGATGCCGTGGCGGAGAACTGGTCGACGAAGATGGCGACGCAGAGCATCTTCTACCACAACCCCAATTACGCCTCCGAGTACCCGGGTACGCCGTGGGGCTGGGGCGAGAACATCGCCTACGCGTACACCGACAACGTGCTGTACCCGCAGAACCTGCTCGAGAACTCCTCGGGTCACTACGCCAACATGGTGAACGCCAACTTCACCCACGCCGGCATCGGCGTCTACGCCCACAACGGCTACCTGTACGTCACCCAGAATTTCGCCAAGTACGTCTCGTAGGGCAACGCACGTCGCTGGCGCTCCTCGGCACAATCCGCCAAGCGCGCGGTATCGGAGACCGCGCGCTTCGTCTCGTTGCGCAATCGCACGTTCGTCGCTGGTGTTCCTCTACGTGCTCAGGGAAAAGCGCGCGGTATCGGAGACCGCGCGCTTGGATATCGCGCGGTATCGGAGACCGCGCGCTCTGGAGACCGCGCGGTATCGGAGACCGCGCGCTTCGAGTCCTCCGGTGGGTCGATCAACAGCGGTCACCAGAGTGGGTCGGCTAGTTGAGGTCGTCTTCCTCGAGCTGGATGTCCCATCGGTCGAGGCAGTCGGCGCAGCGGTACGCAACGAAGTCGCCGGCTCGAAAGCCCTCTTCCGGAGCGTACGACAACAAGTGACACGTGCCGAGGCAATCGACGCAGGTGATCGTCGGCGGCGGCTGGGGCACGGGCATGTCAGGACGCTGCCGGCAAGAAGCCATCGAGTTCGGTGACGATCGCAGCGTTCGCCGGGTCGGCGGCGATGTTGGTCCATTCGTTCTGATCGACGGAGTGGTCGTACAACTCGGTGTCGCCCGTGACGTAGCGGATGTAGCGATACCGGTCGGTGCGCACCGCGTGGTTGCCCTCGAGCCAGGTGGTGACCGGCGGTCGGGCGGCGGCCGAGCTCGGGTCGGCCACGAGGCCGACCAAATCTTCGCTGTCCCAGCTGTCTCGGAGGGCAAAGTCGCCTGCGGCAGCGATGGTCCCGGCCATGTCCATGGTGCTCACCGGTGCGTCGACGACGCCAGCCGGTATCCCGGCACCCCCCAAGACCAACGGAACCCGAGTGGCTCGCTCCCACAGCGTGAGCTTGTGGATGTGCATCTTCTCGCCGAGGTGATAGCCGTGGTCGCTCCACAGGACGATCGTGGTTTCGTCGGCATACCGACTGTCGGCCAGAGAGTTGAGTACTCGGCCAGCCATGTCGTCGGCGTAGGAGATCGACGCCTGGTACGCCTGCACCGCCTCGGCCATGAGGTTCGACTGCGTCATCAATCGGTACCGGCCCGACGTGTCGATCAGGCCACGGGCGTAGTCGCTGAGATCGTCGAGATCGTCCTCGCGGATCTCGGGAACCACGACGTCCTCGAGGGGATGGAGGTCGAAGTATTGCTGGGGTACGCGCCACGGGACGTGCGGCATGTAGGTGCCGAACGCCAAGAAGAGTGGGCGCTGATGATCTTCGGCGAGTCGATCCATGGCCCACGTGGCTGCGAGACCGTCGGGATCGTCGAGCGGTTCGCGACCGGAGGGCCCGAAGTCGATGTGGGCGGGGGTGAACTCCTCGCCAGTGCCGATGGGATTTCCGCTGTACGGCGAGATCCAGTCGGGGTCGAAGCGGCCGCTGTCGGGGAAGGACTTGCGCAGGTAGCCCGGCAGGTAGAAGTCGATGTTCTGGCTGGTATCGAAGCGGTTGTTGCGACCGTGGAACACCTTGCCGGTCCCGAACGTTTCGTACCCGCCGGCCCAGGCGTAGTCGATGAGCGACGGCGTGACCCGTGTGTACTCGGTGGCATTGGTGGTGCTCGCGTCGGTGTGGTCGTACACGCCGGTGACGTATGGCGGGTCGCCGTACAGGAGCGCGTTGCGAGCGGGCAGACACATCGGCGCCGGCGTGTGCGCATTGGTGAAGCTGAGTCCGCTACCGGCGAGCGCATCGAAGTTGGGTGTGTGGTTGCCCGGATGCGTACCGAGGAAGCCGACCCAGTCGTTCAGGTCGTCGATGCTGATGAACAAGATGTTGGGCAGGTCGCCATTGGCCACCGCCTTGCGGGTCAGGGTGTGCTGGCCGAAGGTTCGGGTGGTCGCGGCGGCCGCGGTCGTCGGTGGTGCCGAGGTGGCAAGCGGGGGAGCGGAGCTGCTTGCGCAGCCGGTCGCCAACGTCGTTGCGACACCCATCGATCCGAGAAGAAATGTTCGACGGTGCACAGTCGGTGAGCGTAGCTGCCACACTGCACGGGTGCGCGTCGTGGCAGGCAAGGCCGGTGGCCTCAAATTGATCGCTCCCGAGGGCGGCGATGTTCGACCGACGTCGGACCGCGTGCGCGAGGCGATGTTCAATTCGCTGTACTCGATGGACCTCATCGAGGGACGCGCCATGCTCGATCTCTTCGCCGGAACCGGTGCCCTCGGCATCGAGGCGCTTTCGCGTGGCGCCTCCCACGTGACCTTCGTCGAACAATCGACAAGTGCGATCGCCGCTCTCGAGCAGAATCTTGCAACCACCGGGCTGGCCGCCCACGCAACGATTCGGCGGGGTGACGCCCTCACCTTCCTGGCGCGTGGCGACCATTTCGACGTTGCCCTCGTCGACCCGCCGTACGCATTTGACGATTGGGCGTTGGTGCTCGACGGGTTGCAATGCGACCACGCGGTGGTCGAATCGAACAGAACGATCGAACCCGGCGAACGGTGGCGAGTAGAACGTGAGAAGAAGTACGGGGCTACGGTGGTGACGATGCTGTCGTCGCAATCCACCAACGGAGCTTGACGTGACCAAGGTTCTCTACCCGGGGTCATTCGATCCGGTCCACAACGGCCACGTCGAAATCGTCACCACCGCCGCAAAAGTGTTCGACGAGGTGGTCGTCGCCACGGTGCGCAATCCGCAGAAGGGCACCGGGCTGTTCGACATCGAGGATCGTATGGACATCCTCGGCGAGACCTTCGGGCATCTCCCCAACGTCTCGGTCACGATGTTCTCCAGCCTGGTGGTCGACCTCGCACGAGAGGTCGAAGCAGACTTCATCGTCAAGGGACTGCGGGCGGTCTCCGACTTCGAGTCCGAGCTGCAAATGGCGCAGATGAACCACCTCATCTCCGGCGTGCACACCATGTTCTTGCCATCGGCCTCCAAGTGGTCGTTTCTGGCATCCAAGTTGATTCGCGAGATCGCCCGCTTCGGCGGCAACATCGACGAGATGGTGCCCCCGGGCGTTGCCCGCCGTCTGAAGGAGATGTACCCGGAATGAGCGACGAAACCCGCGCCGAGTATCCCGACCTCACCGACGATGCATTGCAGGCGGCGTCGCCCGTCAGTGAAGCACCGCAGGCCGAGGCGCTGCTGCAACAGGCGATCGATCTCATCGCCGGCGCTCGTCCGATGCCGCTGTCCACTTCCTCGATGATCAACAAGGAAGAGGTGCTCGAGGTGTTGGTCGACGTGCAACGTCGGCTACCCGACGAGCTGCGTGCCGCCCGCTGGCTCCTCAAGGAGCGCGACGAGTACTTGCAGCGGGTCACCCGGGAGGGCGACGAGATCGTCGACATGGCCCGTGACAGGGCGGCTCGCATGGTCGAGCGCACCGAGGTGGTGAAGGCCGCCGAGGCCCGAGCCCGCCAGGTGGTCACCAAAGCCGACGATGATGCCCGCCGCATGCGCCTCGAGGTGGAGGATTACTGCGATCACAAGCTGGGCAGCTTTCAGGCCATTCTCGACCGCACCCGCACGCAGGTGGTTGAAGGGCGCGCCAAGTTGCAGCGCACCGCGCTCGACGACGATCGCGATCGGGCCGCTGCTGCGCCTCCTCCGCCGCCGGCTGTCGAGTCCGAAACCGCCGCGCAGTTCTTCGACCAGGATCCAGATTGACGGAATCTCAGCCCGAGCCGCGCCCCGAACTTCGTGTTCGGGTCGCGGAGATGATTGGACGGCCCGGCGCGCACAAGGAAGTTGCCGCGATGCTGGCCGCCGACCACATCGAACTCGAGACCACCGACGTGCGCGTCACCGAACCCATCGATGTTGCTTTGGCCTTCGACACGATCGTCGATGGTTTGGCGCTCACCGGCACGCTGCGTTCCCATTGGCAGAGCGCCTGCCGCCGCTGCCTCGACCCCGTCGACGGTGACGTGGTCGTGTCGGTCGACGAAATCTGCTCGGACGATGCCGAAGAAGGCGAGACCTGGCCCATCGACAAGGATGGCCCGCACAAGGACACCGTCGACGTTGCCGCCATCAGCCGCGAGCTGGTCACCTTGGCGTTGCCGTTGTCGGTGCTGTGCGCCGACGACTGCGTCGGCCCCGACCCGGAACGGTTCGTCGTGACGCCCGAGACCGAAACCGAAGCGGATGAGCCGGGCGAACCAACCGAACCGGCCGGCGATCCCCGCTGGGCCGCGCTCGACGACCTCAAGTTCGACTGACCACACCCCGCCCAGGGCCCCGTCCCGGATTTGTGAACCCAAAGTGACGCGTAGGCGTCACTTTGGGTTCACAAAAATCGTGGTGTACTGGGCAGATGCGGATCCTGCGGAGCTTTGTCGTGCTGAT
>CBESNZ010000008.1:0-24281 GCA_965531045.1 uncultured Acidimicrobiales bacterium | reverse complement strand
CACCCGATTTGGACCACGATGCACGTCGGGACCATCAGCGAGCCGTTGGAGGGTCGCCACCGACCGACCCACTTCGACGGTGTCGCCACCGTCGTTGCCAAGCTCTTCAGCATCGTCGGCGCCTGTCGTGCCTACTTCGGTGAAAAGGATTGGCAGCAGCTCGCAATCGTTCGCCGTCTCGCGCTCGACTTGTCCATCCCGGTCGAGGTCGTCGGTTGTCCCATCATCCGAGAGGTAGGTGGCCTCGCGATGTCGAGTCGCAACGTGTACCTCACCGACGCCGAGCGCGAGCAGGCGATGATGCTCAACCTCGCGCTACGGCGGGGCATCGAGCTGATCGAGGCAGGGGAGCGCAATCCGGCGACGGTCGTAGCGACCATGACCGACATGATCGAGAAGCAACCGTCGGCGCAGATCGACTACGTGGCTGCGGTGGACGCTGCATCGCTGCAGGTCCCGGAGCGACTGGCGGGTGAGGTTCGTGTGCTCACCGCAACCCGGTTCGGCAAGGCTCGCCTGCTGGACAACAGGGGCACCACCGTCGAATCGACAGGTCGCGACCGCTGACCGTTTGACCGGGCGCCTACCCGAAGCCGCGCTGGTCTTGTTTGAGCGCCGTATCGACCACGAGTGCAGAGGCAACGACCAACGATCGAAGCGGCTCGGGTAGGTCGGGACGGCTGATCTGGAGGACGTAGTTGTCGGCCGTGGTGAACAGCGTTTTCGCCACGCCCTCAAACGTCTTGGTGATCCGCGCGACTTCGGTGTCGGTGTGGTCGACGATTCTGAAGTTCCACGCCCGCCAATTCTCGGCCTTGAGCGCGCCGATCGTCTGGCCGTCGACCTCGAACCCGAACTTGATTTTGCCGAACACGTTCTGCTGGACCACCTTGCCGATGGGGCGGCCGGTGGCGTCGCCGATCTCGACGGTGGACTTCACCAACTTCGCGGGCCGGCTGATGGTGAGCAGCACGTTGTTGGCGACGTCGACCACCTGATACTTGTGGGTCAGGTATTGGTCGAGGCTCGACACGAACCGCAAGGCCTTCTTCGCCTTGCTTTGACCGACCTGACGAACGGCCGCAATCTGGTTTCCGGCCTGATCGAACACGGAGTACTCGGTGTTGATCTCGATCAGTTTGGTCTTTTGATTCACCACCAGGATCGGCTCGGTGAAGAGGGTGCCGCCACCACCCGCGACTGGCGCGGCGCCGGTCTTTGCGACTTGTTTCGCAATCTTGGCGGGTGCGGTGTTGGTGGTGGGAATCGACCCGGAGACCAGAGGGTCCGTGGACTGCTTCCCGTGCGACGAAACGTTCTCGGTCCACTGAAGCCCATCCCACCAGCGGAACTCGTGGTGTCCGCTGGGGTCGGGATACCAGTTGGCTGGCGTGGCAGGACCGTCGGTCACAGAACTATGGCTTGATGAGTGCCGTGCGAAGGACCACCGGGTCTTCACCCTTGAAGGGCGCGAGGCCGGCGCCTTCGTGGAAGAACCGCAGCAGGTAGCCGCGATCGATTTCTTGGCGAATGAAGCGCTGGGCATCGATGTGACGACGGTAGTGATCGGTGAAGAACTCGTGTTCGCCGATCTTTTCGCCCTTGCCGTAGAGGGGATCGAGGATGGTGCGAGCTTCGATCAAAAGCTGCCCACCGGACGGGAGGATGTCCCAGATGGCCGGCATGAGCCGAGCCTCGGCTTCGTCATCGATGGAGTGGATCGTGAACCGCGAGTACACGGTGTCGATGGTCTCGAATTCGGCGGGATCGAGACGCGTGAAGTCGGCTTCGCGGAAGTTGATGCGGTTTGGATGCCGAGCGCCCTTGCAATGGTCCTGGCAGATGGCAACCGCTTCGGCAGCCTGGTCGAGGCCGGTGATCTGATGGCCGTTGTCGTAGAAATAGAACGAGTCACGACCACTGCCGGAGCCCAGTTCGAGCATGTTCGAAGCGTCGTGCAGAAGGTGCTGCTGAGCGAACTCGGCGAATGGGCTGGGATAGCCGACGGCGTTACGGCTTCCGTAGTAATCGTTCCAATACGCTGTGTCTTGCATCGTGTTCCCCTCGTCGTCGTGCGCATCCTAGTGGCGACTCGGCCGCTGTGGGTGGGTGATCCGCCCGGAGACGATCCGCACCGGTGTTTGGCTGCCCGGCCGCCGTCGGGCAGGCTGGGCGGGTGAGTCGTTTCCTGCACCCTCCCCGCCTCGATGTTCGCGCTGCGGTTGAGCGCGCCCTCCACGAGGACCTGTATCCGTTTGGGGACCTGTCGGCCACCCTTTTGCCGGAAGGTGCCCAGGCCAGTGCAGCGTTCGTCGCCCGCGAACCCGGGGTGCTCGCCGGTACTGCGTGCGTAGACGAAACGTTCGCACAGGTCGACCAGGCCATCCCTGTCGAGTGGTCCCGCTCCGAAGGCGACGTGGTTGCACCGGGCGATCTCATCGCCAACGTGTCCGGCTCGCTCGAATCCATCCTCATCGCCGAACGTACCGCGCTCAACTTCATGTGCCACCTTTCCGGAATCGCCAGCCGGGTTGCGCAGTTCGTCGCGGCAGCAGACGGGGGATGCAAGGTTTGGGACACGCGCAAGACCACGCCGGGTCTGCGCTCGCTGCAGAAGGCCGCAGTTCGCGCCGGCGGTGGTTGGAACCATCGAGGCAGTCTCTCCGATTGGATCATGCTCAAGGACAATCATCTGATGGGAATGTCGATCACCGACGGCGTCGCAGCAGCCCGAGACCGCTGGCCCGGCCGAACCGTGCATGTGGAGTGTGACCGCATGGAACAGGTCGTCGAGGCCCTCTCGGCCAAGGCCGATGCCCTCCTGCTCGACAACATGTCTCCCGACGACGTCCGCCGCTGCGTCGCCGTGGTCGATGAGGGCGAGTCCGCCACCGGTCACCGCCCGCTCGTCGAAGCATCCGGGGGCATCTCGCTCGAGACGATCGGTGGCTACGCGACGACCGGTGTCGACCTGGTCTCGAGCAGTTCGTTCATCATGTCGGCGCCGACCCTGGACATCGGTCTCGACATCGAGAACGCGGTCTGACATCGGCCCCCACGCCAACCGGTCGCGGCGCTACTAGCCTGCCTTTCCAATGTTGTTGACGATCGACACCGGGAACACCAATACCGTCTTCGGGCTCTACGACGAGGCCAACGACGACGGGCAGGGCGCAGAACGCGGCTTGGTCGACCACTGGCGCATTGCGACCGACCCGCGCCGCATGGCCGACGAGCATGCTGTGTTGGTGCGAAATTTCCTCGAGGCGGCCGAGTATCACATGGAGACCGACATCCGTGGGGTTGCCATCTGCTCGGGCGTACCCAAGGTGCTCGCGAGCTTGCGCGAAATGATCGGCGACCTCTTCGACTTCGATCCTGTGGTCGTCGAACCCGGCGTGAAGTCCGGCATGTCGATCCTGTACGACAATCCTCGTGAGGTCGGCGCCGATCGCATCGCAAACTCCGTTGCTGCGTTCGAGCTTTTTGGGGGGCCGACCATCGTGGTCGACTTCGGTACCGGCAACAACTTCGACATCATCAGCGCGAAGGGCGAGTTCATCGGCGGCGCCATCGCCCCCGGCGTCGAGATAAGCCTCGATGCGCTCTTCGGCCGTGCGGCCGCGCTCGGTGCCGTCGAACTCGTCGAGCCCCGAAGTGTCATCGGCAAGACCACCGTCGAGGCACTGCAGTCCGGCGCGCTCTACGGGTTTGCTGCGCAGGTCGATGGCATGGTCGCCAGATTCCGCGCCGAATTGGGACCCTGCACCGTCGTCGCCACCGGCGGTCTCGCCGGTGTCATCTCGCCGGTGTCGACCGCGATCGAATACGTCGAGCCGTTTCTCACCTTGCACGGACTCCGCCTCATCCACGCCATGAACAGCTGATCGGATACCACGCCCGATGTCCACTCTCCCGTACTCCTTTGCGGTCACGGCAACTGCCGGCGAGCTCATCGCCGCCCACCAGAACCTCGAAGATGGAGCCGAATCCGGGGTGACGGTCAGTCTTGCCGGGCGCATCATGCTGCGCAGAGGTCAGGGAAAGATGGTGTTCGCCGACCTGCAGGACCAAACGGGACGCTTGCAGCTGATGGCGTTTGCAAAGGTCGCCGACCGCTTCGACGATTTTGCCGACCTCAATCTCGGTGATTGGATCGGGGTCACCGGCGAGGTCATCAAGTCCAAGCGAGGTGAGTTGTCGATAAAGGTGGACACCTGGGATCTGCTCGCCCCCTGGAATCCACCGTTTCCCGACAAGTTTCACGGGGTCACCGACACCGATATTCGCTACCGGCAGCGCTATGTCGACCTGTGGGTCAACGAGGGATCGCGTGAGAAGTTCGTCGCCCGCAGCAAGACCATCTCGGCCATGCGTCGGTGGCTCGAGGACAAGGGCTTTCTCGAGGTCGAGACGCCGATGTTGCACCCCATTCCCGGCGGGGCGTTGGCCAAGCCGTTCTCGACGCATCACAACGCACTCGACGCCGACCTGTTCCTGCGCATCGCCCCCGAGCTGTATCTGAAGCGACTCGTCGTCGGCGGATTCGAGCGGGTGTTCGAGATCGGCCGCGTGTTTCGCAACGAGGGCATCTCCACCCGCCACAACCCCGAATTCACCATGTTGGAGCTGTACTGGGCCTACGCCGACTACACGCAGGGCATGGAGTTCACCGAGCAGTTGGTGTCGCATCTCGCCGAGGTGGTCACCGGTGCAACCGTCGTGCCATGTGGCGACGGTGAAATCGATCTTTCGACGCCGTGGCGGCGGGCGACCATGATCGAACTCATCGCAGAACACGCCGAGGTGGAGGTGAGCCTCGAGATGCCGATCGACGAACTGCGAACCATGGCGCAGGGGTTCGGTGTCGACGTGAAGCCGTCGTATGGCCACGGCAAGCTCATCCTCGAGATCTACGAGAAGACGACGGAAGCCAACCTGTGGGGACCGATCTTCGTCACCGACTACCCGACCGAGGTTTCGCCACTGTCGCGCGAACATCGTGAGCAACCCGGTTTCACCGAACGGTTCGAGGCGATCGTGGCCGGCCGCGAGCTGCTCAACGGCTTCTCCGAGCTCATCGATCCCGAGACGCAGCTCGAACGGTTCGAAAGTCAGGCGGCCCAGCGCGATGCAGGCGACGACGAGGCGATGCCGATAGATCGCGACTATCTGACCGCACTGGAGTACGGCTTGCCACCGACCTTTGGCGTCGGTATCGGAATCGATCGACTCGTGATGTTGCTGACGAATACCAGTACCATTCGAGATGTCGTCCTGTTTCCCACGTTGCGCGCACAAAGCTCCAGCGACTGACGATTTTTGCCGATGCACCCTTCGGGCGGGCCCGAGGAAGCGTTGCGATTTCGGCGAAGCCCAAAGCCAGCGAAGCGACAAGTGCCAGCGAAGCGAAGAGGACCAACGAGTTGAGAGTATTTGTAACCGGAATGGGTGGCCATCTCGGTACCGCGGTTGCGCTGCTGCTCGATCAACTCGACGACGTCGAAATCTTCGGTATCGATCTCGAACCCCCGCGGCGCCACCTCGAGAACGCAACCTTCCGCCTGGTGGCGCCCGAGGACGATCTGCGGATCCGTTCGTTCATCGCGGAAGCCAACCCGACGCACCTGATACATCTCGGCATCTACGAACCTCACGCCCGAAGCTCACCGGCCGCTTCCGAGCTGCGCAGTGCAACCATCACGCACAGCGTGTTCAACGCCGCGTTGGCCTGTGATTCTGTGGCGAACGTCGTGGTCCGGTCGGGTCTCGAGGTGTACGGCCGTCGCCGCGGTGCGCCGCTGCGGCCCGACGAAGACTGTGCGCTCGATCCAACCTCCCGATTCGGTCGAACCCTCCAAGAGGTCGAACTCTCGGCGCTGGCCTACGAGCAGGAAAGCGGCGTACCGGTGACACGGCTGCGTTTCGCTCCGATCGTCGGCCCGCATCTGCCCAGCCCGATTGGCCGCTACCTGCGGCTGCCCGTCGTCCCCGTCGGCACCATCCCCGATCATCCGTTCTCGCTGCTGCACATCGATGACATGGCCGCCGCGGTCCTGCGAGCGCTCGCTCGGCCGTACTCGGGTCCCCTCAATATCGTCGGGGCGGGAGCCGTCACCGGATCGCAGGCCGCGCGTCTTGGCGGGCGCCTGCCGCTTCCGGTCGCCGGACCGCTGTGGGCTTTGGCGCGAACGATCACCGGATTGATGGGATCGCCGCTGCCCGAACACGGACTCGAGTTGCTCACACGGGGTCGCACCGCTGACGGAAGTCGAGCGAGCGAGGCCTTGGGCTACGCACCTCGATACTCCACGCTGGCGGTCGTGAAGGAACTCTACGAATGGGCCAGCGTCAGCTACATGCCCGCAGATCGGATCGTGGCATGAACGACCGAGCCGAGAACGCCGCGCTGAAACTGGCGCACGACCTGGCCACCGAACTGCCGAGCGCCGGCGTCGACGAGGCGGTCTCCTCCGCTGTCGTTCAGCGGATCGACGGCACGTTCGAAGTCGATACGTGGGGCTTCGATCCTCACCTCAACAACGCGGCTCGCTGGTTGGCCGCTCGCCGGTGGAATATCTCGGTGGCCCACGGCAAACGTATTCCCGACACCGGCCCGGCGTTGCTCATCGTCAATCGCCGCCTTGGGTTGTCCGAGATGGGGGTCTTGACCGCTGGGCTCGCGGCCGAAACCAGCCGCGACGTCCGCGTCGCCGACCTGGTCGACGTGCCGTTCCTGGCGCCGACACAACGCCGTTTCGGTTCCGTTCTTCGGCACCCCGACGAGATCGCCGGGCTCTTGCGGGCCGGTCATGTCGTGGCGTTGCCCATGGGCCGAGCGCCGCTGCGGCGTCGTGGCGTCGGCAGTCTTGCGGTGGAACTCATCGAACCCGCCGTGGCGTTGGGCGTGCCGATTCTGCCGGTGGCCCTGCGCGGCCATGAGTTGCGGCGGAAATGGAACATCACGGTCGGTCGGCCGATGCGAGCCAAGCTCACCGCCGACCCGAGCGCCGTCGCCACCCTTGCCCAGCGGGCCCGATCCGCGGTTGAGGACATGCTCTAATGATTGGAACAGCCTGATGCCCTACGCATACAGCGAAGACGGCACGCGAATCTACTACCGCATCATGGGCGACACGGACGCTCCGCCCCTGCTCATGCTGCACGGCCTCGGCACAGACCAGCTGGGATGGCTGATGCAGCGTCGGGCATTCACGGCCAAGTACCGGTGCATCTTTGTCGACAATCGTGGTTCGGGTCGCAGCGACAAGCCCGAGGGCGCGTACACCATGGAGGAGCTGGCACTCGATGCCATCGCCGTGCTCGACGACGCCGGCATCGAACGATGTCACGTCATGGGCGCTTCGATGGGCGGCGCGATCGCACAGCTGCTTGCGGTGATGGCCCCGGAGCGGGTCGACGCGCTGGTGTTGTCCTGCACGGCGTGTGACGCCGGTGAGTGGCGCGGCGAGCTCTTGGATGGCTGGATCGAGCTGGCCTCCGAGCAGGGCATGCATGCGTTCATGACCAACAATCTCAACTGGCTGATCGGCCCTCGTTCCCTTCGGCGCCTCTGGCCGATCGCCAACCTGATCGGATTGTTCGCACAACGGGCGCCGGTGCACGGGTTGATCGGACAGCTGCATGCGCTGCGAGACGCCGATCCGGCGTTGCGTGACGGCCTCCGCAATGTCACAGCCCCGACGCTGGTGATCGTCGGAAGCCAGGACATTCTCACGCCGGTCGCCGACTCCGAACTCATCGCGTCGCTCATTCCCAACTCGCAGTTGGCCATCATCGGCGGCGCAGCGCACGGCCTGATGATCGAGAACGCCGGCACGTTCAACAGCACGGTGTTGAACTTCCTCGATTCGATCGACGATCCGGTCACACTCGAATCCCGCACCGCGTCGTAACCTTCCTCAATGGAAGGTTTCGAACCCAGTACCGACGAACTCCTCGACAAGAACACCGCGTGGGCGGCGCGTTTTCACGACGCCTATCTGCAGGTGCAGCCGCTCCGCCATCTGGCGGTCGTGGCTTGTATGGACTCGCGGATGGATATCTTCCAGATCCTCGGATTGCGCAATGGTGAGGCGCACGTCATTCGCAATGCGGGTGGCGTCATCACCGACGACGTGATTCGGTCGCTGTGTTTGTCGCAGCGGTCGCTCGGCACCCGCGAGATCGTGTTGTTGCACCACACCAATTGTGGGCTCGAGAACGTCGACGAAGCGGCATTCAAGGCCGAACTCGAAGCCGAATTGGGCGTGAAGCCGTGGTGGGCGCTCGAATCGTTCGGCGATCCACATTCCGACGTGCGCCAGTCGATGGAACGCCTGCGGCTCACGCCGTTCATCCCGCACAAAGACCATATTCGTGGCTTCGTCTACGAGGTCGAAACCGGCCAGCTGGTCGAAGTCCACTAGGGCGTCGGCGGCGCATCACCTAGCGTCGCCGAGATGGACTACGCCATCCCCGCCGACATTCAGGACGTTCTCGATCGACTCGATCGCTTCATCGACGACGAGATCAAGCCGCTGGAGCGTGAGAACGACAACATCCGCTTCTTCGACCATCGGCGCGAGGACAGTCGCACCGACTGGGATCGCGACGGCTGGCCGAACGCAGAGTGGGAAGCGTTGTTGCACGAGATGAGGCGGCGCGCCGACGCGTCCGGTTTCCTGCGCTACCACCTGCCCGAGCGGTTCGGCGGCCAGGGCGGGTCGAATCTCGGCATGGCCGTTATTCGTGAGCACCTGGCGGCCAAGGGCCTCGGCCTGCACAACGATCTCCAGAACGAGTCGTCGGTGATCGGCAATTTCCCGACGGTTTTGATGATGGAGAAGTACGGATCGGCCGAGCAGCAGGCGCACTGGATTCCCAAGATGTTGGCGGGCGAGGCCCGGATCGGGTTCGGTCTCACCGAGCCGATGTACGGGACCGACGCCACGCGCATGGAGACCGTCGCTCGCCGCGACGGCGACGAGTGGGTGATCAACGGCGCGAAGCGTTGGAACACCGGCCTGCACGCGGCTACCCACGACTATGTGTTCGCTCGGACCTCGGGCGAGCCCGGGCAGGCGGACGGCATCTCGAACTTCATCGTCCCGGTCGACACGCCGGGCTTCAACGTCGAGTTCATGTGGTGGACCTACAACATGCCGACCGATCACGCCGAGGTGACACTGACCGATGTGCGAGTGCGCTCGGCCGACATGCTCGGCCCGGAAGGGCACGGGCTCGCAACGGCGCAACTCTTCGTGCACGAGAACCGCATCCGACAGGCGGCCTCGAGCCTGGGCGCAGCTCAGTACTGCATCGACGAGGCCGTGAAGTATTCGCGTGAGCGGATCATTCACGAGAAGCCACTGTCGGTGAACCAGGGAATCCAGTTTCCGCTCGTTGAACTGCATACCGAAGCGGCGATGTTGCGCGAGCTCATCCACAAGACCGCCTGGGAGCTCGACCAGATCGACGACCCAACGGAGATTTCCGACAAGGTGGCGATGTGCAACTACCGCGCCAACCGGTTGGTGGGCGAGGCTGCCGATCGTGCGATTCAGGTGCACGGCGGCATTGGCTACAGCCGCCACCTGCCCTTCGAACACATCTTTCGCCACCACCGGCGGTATCGGATCACCGAAGGTTCCGAGGAGATGCAGATGCGGCGGGTCGGTCAGTACCTGTTCGGGTATGGCGTCGACAAGACGATGTTCGACACCCCATCGTTCGCGAGCCGGTTCAACAAGGTCCAACGCGGTGCGCCCGCCAGCTGGCTCGATTGACACGGCCAGAGGCCAACTCCGCATGCCTCAGCGGAAGCGGGTGGTGATGTCCTCCAGCAGATGGGCCGGGTGTTCCTCGGCTGGCAGGGCGGTCACCTCGAGGAGGGCAGCGATGGCCAGCAAGGTGGCTCCGGCGATGCTCAGCCAACCCCACGCGGCGAGTCCCACCGTGACGTCGAGGAGCTGATAACCCCCAACGGTGATGGCGATTGCAGTTCCCAGCAGGAGCGGCGCAGCCTGGCTTCGGGCGGCGCCGAGCGCTGCTGCGCCGACCCCGCACAATGTCAGGAAGGTGAGGTGGCGGTCGAGCCCGGTGACGTCGTGACCCTGCAGCGCGGCGATGGTCAGCAACGTCAATGACGCCGGCCAGTGGGCCCAGGAGTTCATTGCCTGCCGCTCGCCGACGAGCAGCAACGCCGCCGCGAGGGGCGCGACGTAGATCGTCAGACCCGCAGCCTCGACGTCGACGGCTATCGTCCAGATACCCACGGTTGCTGTCAACGCACCCGTCATCACGGATGCCGTCGTGCCGCGCCGCCAGGTTCCGATGATCCACGCGGCGCCGGTCGCCGCCAGCAGGGATCCGATGACGAACGGGTCGACCTGCAGTGCTGCGAGTCCCGAAGCCGCCATCAGCACGGCGCCCGCGACGGGAACCATCGACCGAATCCGAACCGATGCGAGCAACCAACCGATCGTCATCCATGCGGCCGCCAGAAACACGGTTTGGTTCGCCTCGCCACCGAGGGTGTCGAAGGTGCGGCCGAGAACGATGCAACTGAGCAACGGGCCAACGCCGAACTCGAATCCCTCTGCCCATCGGCGGACGAGCGGCGTGAGGTCTGGGCGGCGGATGCCCGTGCTCAACAGCTCGACGAGAAGGAACACCGCCGCTGCGGCGGGAAGGAGACCACTTGTCGGCGGGTCGTAGTGCGCCCAGGTGGCGATGGAACCGAGGCCCAACGCGACCGTCGTGGCTCCCAGATATCGGGCGTCCTGGCTCCCGAGGAAGAAGTACACGAACACCGCACCGGCCAACAGCGCGGCAGCTGGAGCACCGAACCCGACGGCATCGCCGAGTAGGCCCGCACGGGTCAATGTGCCCTGTCCGACGATGGTTGAACCATCGATGGTCAACGCGATGGGAGCGAGCCCGGCCAGCGTGGCCCAGCCGACCGACGCGTTGCGCCAGGGGGCGACAACGATGGCGAGGGCGGCCAGCAGACCGACGATCAGCGCCGCTGACGTGCCCACCAGGGCGGCGACGCCGATGCCGACGGTGCCACCGGCGAGGATGAGCCCGCCGTCGGCCAGTCGGGTGCGAGGGCCGAGGTGGAAACGGAACAGGGTGCCACTCACGAGGCCGACGGCGCCGGCGGTGAACGATGCGGTCGGCCAGCCGCCCCCGAGGGTCAGCGCGAGTGCGGCCACATCGAGGGGGACGAGCACCGCAAAAAGCAGCTCGAACATCCGTGTCACGATCGGCGCGCGGCGGGTGAGCGGCCGCAGGAGCAACCCGAGCACCGCGGTTGCGGCGATGAGCATGCCGAGCCGGGCCCCGGGACCGATGCCATCCCAGCTTGCGGTCAGCATGCTCACCGCGGCGAGGGAGACAAGGCCGACGCCCAGGCCGGCCAGCCAACGAGCGCCGGTAACGGCATTGCGGGCCTCGTGCGGTTCTTGCGGCGACGGATCGATCGGCGGGCACGGCGGTGGTGGTGGCGGCGGTGGTAGGGCTGACGCGGGTGGCGTCGGCGGAGCAAGAGGTGTCGTGGATGTCATGCCTCAATCGTGCGCCGCCATTGACGGTCGGAGAAGCAGGGCAATCCCCCAAATATGCCTGGGGGGTGACGAACCCGGGTGATTGGGAACGCTCAGCCCCGTTGGAGCCAAGCGTCGAGTTCGTGGAGATCGGATGCGCCCGCTGTCGTGACGTCGGCTCCCAATCGCACCACCGGTTGGTCATCACGGGTGCACCGGGGCCACTCGTCAATCGGCTCGCAGGCCGGCGCGAGGTGATGGCAGAACGCCCCCCAGGCCGATCGCATTCGTCGCGACAGTTGCTCGGCCTCGACCGCCCGGTCGTCGACCGCGCCGACGAATTCCCGCCAACCGTCCACATCGAAGGTGCCGAAGGTGAAGGGCAGATCGGTCGCATGTGCAGCACCCACGGTCGGTGCTTGCCAGCTGAACTGGTACCGCCACACGTCGACGCCGGCCCGAACCCATGCCTCGGACATCAGTGCGGCCGGCACATGCAGGTCGGTGTGGGCGATCGCCTCCACCAGGTCAGCGCTCACGCTCGCGAGGCCTCGGCGCACTTCCTCGAGGGTGGCGCCTCTGCCCAGGAGCGGTGCCAGTTTCGGTTGAAGGAACGCCTCGGCAAACTCGGCAGGCAGCTCGGGCACGGCCCCTCGAAACAGCTCCATCTCGTTCTGTGTCGTGCCGATGACCAGCGGGACCCGAGCCAGCGATCCGGCCCGAGCCGCATCGAGCGGGGCAGCGGCGAGGAACGTTCCGTCGACCACCGGGTGGTACGGCATCATGCCCACGGTCAACAGCAGTTCGTTCGCTGCCGCCTGTTGGGCAGCGAGCAACGTCGCCAGGGGAAGTTCGCGGAGGTCATCGACCGAATCCACCCCGACAGCAGCGAGGAACGCCGACGTCACCGCAGCGGCAACCTCGGGGGCGAGTGTCGCTCCGGGGGCCGCACTCTGCACGATCGCGCCCTCGATCAGGTCCGCGGTTTCGTCCAGAGCGAGAAGGTGGCAGATCGACCCGGCGCCGGCGGATTCACCCATCAGAACGACACGCTCCGGATCGCCACCGAAGTTGGCTACCTCGGAGCGGATCCACCGCAGTGCGGCGACGAGATCACGAAGCCCGAGGTTCGACGGAACGGCCGGATCGAAGAGATAGCCGAGCGCACCGAGTCGATAGTTCAGGCCGACGACGACGACGTCTTGTTCGGCGGCCAGCAGCGCACCGTCGTAGGTATCGAGCGAAGCCGATCCGGTTTGATAGGCGCCGCCCGGAATCCATACGAGTACGGGCCGTTTCCCGGCGGTGGCTGACGTCCAGACCTGAGCGGTCAGACAATCCTCGTCGATTTCCCCGACGGCCATACCGGGGACCGGGGCGTCGCCCCCGACCACCTGCGGTGCTGCCGGGCCGGGTCGGGTGGCGTCACGAACGGCCGTCCAAGCCGACGGCGGCTCCGGCAACTCGAACCGGCCGGCACGCCCGTAGGGAACGCCGCCAAAGAACTGGACCGGTCCGGCCGACGTCGAGACCCGACGCCCCTGTAGCGCTCCGGTAGAAACCTGTGCTTGGGCCACGATGTGTTCCTTCAGGTGTGTGTACGCACCCGTGTTACTCGATGCCGTGGTCGAGGGCGTAGCGGATGAGCTCTTGCTTCCTCTTCAGATGCAGCTTCTTCAGGATGTTGCGCACGTGGTTCTCGACGGTCTTGGCCGAGATGAAGAGTTCTTCGCCGATCTCGGCGTACTTGTGGCCCCGAGCGACGTGTTGCAGCACCTCACGCTCGCGCTCGGAGAGGGTTTCGGCTGGGCTTACCTCCTTGCGAGCTCGACGGAATTCGCCGAGGACCAGGGCCGCGAGTGACGGACTGAAGACGGGTTCACCCTTCGCCGCTTTCCAAAGCTCCAACCGCAGCGTCTCCGGGTCGGTCGCCTTGACGAGGTAGCCGATGGCGCCGGCGGCAATGGCGTCGAGCAGATCGCGCTCGGCCTCGCTCACCGTGAGCATCACGATGTTGGTGAACTCGCCACACTCTTTGGCCACTTTGATACCGCCACCATTGGGCATGTTGAGGTCGCAGATGACGAGGTCGGGCTTCTGACGGTTGATCACTTCGATCGCTTCGGTGGCGTCGCCCGCCTCGCCGACGACGGTGAAATTCGAACCGAGGTCCGATCGAATACCGGTTCGCCAAATCGGGTGATCGTCAGCCACGACCACGCGCACGGGACCCATGTCGGAGCTGGAGCGGTCGGGGTTTGGGGTGGCGTCTTTCGAATCGGAGCTCATGGTGAGGTAAAGACTTGCACTTCGGTGCCGCGCCCGGGTCGACTTCGGATCTCGACGCGGCCGCCGATCTCGTCGATTCGACCGCGAATCGAGCGTTCGATACCGATGCGCGTCTCGGTCTCGTCGACGTCGAATCCGACGCCATCGTCCTTCACCGAGCAGAACACACCGGCGTCGTCGGTGGGCTCGAGGTAGATCGTGACCGTGGTCGCGTCGGCGTGCTTGGCCACATTGTTCAGCGACTCCTGCACTGCGCCGGCGACGGCCTCGGTGATCTCGGCGCGAGGTTCGACCAGATCGCCGGCCACGATGAGCTGCACCGCAACGTGATGGTGACGCTCGTGGCTGTCTGCCATCGACCGCACGCGGGCCGCCAAGGTTTCGGGCGCGGCCGTTGCCCCGGAGAGGTATGAGCGCAGCTCGCGCTCCTGCTCGCGCGCCAGTTGTGCGAGATCGTCGTCGCCACTTCGGCGTTGAATCACGGCGAGGGTTTGCAGGACGCCGTCGTGCAGCGTCCGGGCCACCTCCTCGCGGGCCTGGGCGGAGGCGATCAGCCGCTCGGACATTCGCAGCTGGTTCGTGAGATACCCGGCGGCCCACCCGCTGAGTGCGAACAACACCCCGGTGGAGATCCGCGCCAACGACCAGTCGAGGCGGCCATCGTTCGCGATCAGAATGCCGCCGTACCCGACGAGGCCGAGCGCCACGCCGGCTGCGACACCGCGTCGTCGGCCCCGGGCCAATCCGGCCGCCAACACGCCGCACACCGGCCACGCCGAGGACAAGCTCTGGGCGTGCGTGACCCCTTCCCAAACCCATTCGTTCATCAGCAACAAGGCACCGCCGAGGAACAGTTCGGCGAGAATGGTCGGGGTAGCGAGCAAGCGATTGGGGTCGGACTTCAGTAGGACGGTGACGATCGCCGTGAAGACACCGGCGGCGGCGATGAGGGCCACGCCGGTGACCGGGTGTGGCACCGCTGCCTGATCCACCTTGACCGACCGGTTCCAGATTTCGAACAGGAACACCGTGGCCATCCAGACCCACATGGCAACGCGCAACGCGGTCAGACCGACGAGCAATCCCCGCGTCAACGCTTTCGGCTGGGCGATCTCCACGCTGAGAACGTACTCGTCGACCCTCCCACCACAAGATTTGTGAACCGAAGGCGACGAATATCGTCTGTTTCGGTTCACAAATCTTGCGGATGTGGGAGGGATAGTCTTCGCCGATGCGCGCTGCGATCTGTCGAAGCTTTGGTGAACCTCTGACGATCGAAGAGGTGGAGCTCGATCCGCCCGGCCGGGGTGAGGTGCGGGTCGACATCGAAGCCTGTGCGATCTGCGCCAGCGACATTCATGCGATGGACGGGTCATGGGGCGGCGACCTGCCGGCGGTGTTCGGCCACGAAGCGTCGGGCAGGATCGCGGCCATCGGCGAGGGTGTGACCTCGGTGGCGCCCGGCGATCATGTCGTGGTCACCCTGATCCGGTCGTGCGGGCGCTGTTTCTTCTGCGAGAGCGGCCACGGTCAGCTTTGTGAACACGACTTTGCGTTGGGTTCCGAGCACCGCATTCACGCCGCGGACACCGACGTGCAGCAAGGGGTCTATACCGGAGCGTTCGCGGAAGCGGTCGTCGTGGACCAGTCGCAGGTCGTTGCGATTTCAGCCGATCTGCCCTTTGAGGCGGCAGCGTTGCTCGCCTGCGGTGTCGTGACGGGGTACGGCGCCGTGGTCAATACCGCCCAAGTCGCGGCGGGTGAAAGCGCCGTCGTGATCGGGGCGGGTGGTGTCGGCCTGAACAGCGTGCAGGGGGCGGTCACCAGTGGGGCGCAACCCGTGATCGCCGTCGACATCGACGACGCCAAGCTCGAGTTCGCGCGGTCGTTCGGGGCCACCCATGTCGTCCGGGCCGATGCGACCGACGCTCGCGAACGGATCGTGGCGCTCACGAACGGCCGCGGTGCCGATCACGTCTTCGTGACGGTCGGGTCCACCGCGGCGGTCGAACAGGGACTCACGTTCCTTCGTCGCGCCGGCACGCTGACCGTCGTCGGAATGACGGCGGTCGGGGACTACGCAAGGATCGAAACCAGTGCATTCGCCAGCAGCGGTCAACGCATTCTCGGATCCTTCATGGGTTCGACGCGCCCCCGGGTCGACATTCCCAAGCTCGCCGCGTTGCATGCGCAAGGCCGCTATCAACTGACCGAGCTGATCACCGGCCGGTTCGCTCTCGAAGACATCAACGAAGCGATCGACCAGGTGCGGCGAGGGGATGCCATTCGCAATATTGTTTTCATGAAGCCGTCCTGATGCGCTTGCCCTTTGGTCGTCGGCGATTCCATCCCTAATACTTCCGCATCGGCGACCGACTCGTGTCGTATGGACAACTGCCCTACATGCGGCTCCTACCTGCTGCAGGGCGAAGCGTTTTGTGTGGTTTGCAACGCTGAGGCCGAGGCGCCCACCATGCGCGCCCTCGATCCGGGTCCATCGGAGGAAGCCTCGACGTCGCCAACGGATGGCGACTCTGCGTCTGAGCGCGCATCCGAGCTGATCCCGGTTCGCCGCATCTTCGCCCTGGTGGGGGTCCTGCTCGCCTTGGTCGTGGCGCTGGTTGTCACCGGTGTGCTCGCCCCGACGGAAACGCCGCGGCAAGCGGTGTCGGCGCCCACGCCGAGCCCCGAAGCACCGGATCGAGACGTTGCTGCCATCTGTGCACGAACGGTTTCATCGCTGCCGGAATCACCCGGCTACGAACCCGCTGTCGCCGGAGTGCACGCGTTGCAGCTGGTTGATCTTCGCCCATCATTGGGAGCGTTCGGGGAGGATTTTTCGGTGCTGGAACAATGGACCGGCGATCCCGCCGAGTTGGTCCTGTGCATCAGTGAGGCCGGAGCTCCTCGGACGTCGTCGGTGAACTGTCCGACCTCGTCGGGCCCGGGCGCGGTGGACGTTGAAGCGCAATCGGTGTTGGTGGAACTGCGCGCTGCCCACTCCGGGGAAGTGTTGTGGTCCAACACCTACCATCCAGACCAGTCGACATACTGCAGCCTGGTGGAATCGGGGGCCGAGGACGCACGACTGCGGGTAACCGCATCGTTGCCGGCCGAACGGATTGCGTTCATCGTCTCCCGATGGGCGACGACCGGCGCATTCGCTGACAACTGACCCTGGCGCAACACGGGCAAATGTGCGAACGTATGTTCGATGCCTCACGCCTCGATCTTGCACGCTGATCTCGATGCGTTCTACGCGTCGGTCGAACAACGCGACGCACCTGGCCTGCGGGGCAAGCCGGTCATCGTCGGCGGAGGCGTCGTGCTCGCGGCGAGCTATGAGGCCAAGGCGTTCGGCGTGAAAACCGCGATGGGAGGTGCGCAAGCGCGACGGTTGTGTCCCGACGCCATCGTTGTCAGTCCGCGAATGGAGGCGTACAGCGAAGCCAGCAAGGCGGTATTCGCGGTATTCAACGACACCACGCCGCTGGTCGAGGGCTTGTCCATCGACGAGGCGTTCCTCGATGTTGGCGGCCTTGGCCGCATCGCCGGAACCCCGGTCGACATCGCCCGGAAGCTTCGGACCGACGTGCGTGACCGGGTGGGGCTCAACATCACGGTTGGCGTCGCCCGCACCAAGTTCTTGGCCAAGGTCGCGAGTGCTGTCGCCAAGCCCGATGGCCTCCTCGTCGTCGAGCCCGAAGGCGAACTGGCGTTTCTCCATCCGCTTCCGGTCGAACGACTGTGGGGTGTCGGGAAGGTCACTGCGGCGAAGCTGCACGAGGCCGGTATCGCGACCGTTGGAGAGGTGGCAGCGTTCGAAGAGGCAACCCTCGTCGGATTGCTCGGTCGGGCATCGGGGCATCAGCTGTTCGCCCTCTCCCACAATCGCGATCCTCGGCGCGTGACCACCGGCAGGCGACGCAGGTCGATCGGCTCCCAGCGAGCGCTGGGTCGAGGCGGGAAGCGTCGAGAAGATGTCGATGCGGTGCTGCTCGGGATTGTCGATCGGGTCACCCGTCGGCTGCGATCCTCCGATCGGGTCGGGCGAACCGTCATCCTTCGGTTTCGGTTCGACGACTTCACCCGAGCCACGCGCTCGCACTCGTTCTCCGTCGCCACCAACGCCACCGCACCGATCATGCGGGCCTGTGCGGATCTACTCGAGGGTATGTGGCCAACGATCGAGAAACGGGGCCTGAGCCTGATCGGGCTCTCGGTGGCAAACCTCTACGACGCCGACGCGGTGCAACTCGTGCTGCCCTTTGCCGATCTGTCCGCGCTCGACACGACGCTCGATCTGGTCCGCGACCGCTTTGGCACCAACGCGGTTAATCGGGCGGTGAACTTGGGTCATGATCAGGGTTTTAGCGTTCCGATGCTGCCCGACTGATGGCTGGCGCTAGCCGGTGACAGCGGCGACGCGGGCGAGCAGGTGGTCGGTCGCAGCCTGCAGGGCCGGTTGCGCCGGGGTGCCCTCGACCGATACGAGAGCCGCGACCGCCTGGTCGGCGTAGTCCTGGGCGACGTCGAGGGCTTGTTGCACCCCTGGACCGGAGCGAACCAACTCGCGAGCTTCGTCGCGTGCCGCGCCGTCGATCGGGGCGCCGAGTATCTCGCGCAGCTGGGGCCCGGCGTCGCTTTGCAGTGTTCGGAGCACCGGGAGTGTGTAGACGCCCTCGACCAGATCGTTGCCGGCAGGCTTGCCCAGTTGCTCGTCGGTGGCGCTGATGTCGAGGATGTCATCGGCGACCTGGAATGCCATGCCGTACGCATGCCCGAACGCCGTCAACGTGTCGATGGTGTCGCGTGGAAGGTCGGCGACGATGGCGCCAATGCGTGTCGAGGTGGCCAGCAACGACGCCGTCTTGCCCTCGATGGAGATGAGGTAGTCGGCTTCGGTGCGATCGACGTTGTAGTTGTCCTGCAGTTCGCGAACCTGACCCTCGCACAATCGGGCGATGGTGTTGGCCAGGAGCCCGGCGACTTCGGTGCCGAGCGATGCCGCGATTTCCGAGGCCCGCGCCAGCAGGTAGTCGCCGGCAAGGATCGCCCGGAGATTGCCCCACCGGGCGTTCACGGATTCGGCGCTGCGTCGAGTTTTGGCTTCGTCCATCACGTCGTCGTGATACAGCGAACCGATGTGGACCAACTCGCAGGCGACGCCACCCATGACGGCTTCGATCGCACAGGGTTGCGCAAGGGGGGCCGCTGCGGTCGATGCCGCGAGGCTGAACCCGGGCCGCACCCGCTTTCCGCCCGCTTCGATCAGGTGGCTCGCCACCTCGGTGAGAAACGCGTCGTCGGTACGTACCGAGGCGCGGAGCTCCTCTTCCACCTGCTCGAGACCGGAGGCGAGGGGCGGGAAGGCGAGGAGCGGGTTTCCTGAGGCCACGGTGATGACGATAGGGGCGAAACCGCACCGCGGACGAACCGAATGCCTGGCAATTGGGATCTTCGTCACGCTGGGTGGTCGAGAAGTCCCGCTGCGAGCCTTTCGGGAGGATTCTTTGTGCCGACAGGAATCAGTGCGGACTGGGGGACGTTCATAAGACCGACCCCCCGATAGACTTACCGCACGATCTCCACCTGTGGGAGGAACTTTCCGTGTTCGAACGATTTACCGACCGTGCCCGACGTGTAGTGGTGCTGGCCCAAGAAGAGGCCCGGCTGCTCAACCACAACTACATCGGCACCGAGCATATTTTGCTCGGGCTTATTCACGAGGGTGAGGGAGTCGCGGCCAAAGCGCTCGAGTCCCTTGGCATCTCGCTCGAGGCGGTGCGAAGCCAAGTCGAAGAAATCATCGGACAGGGCGGTTCGTCGCCTTCGGGCCACATCCCCTTCACGCCGCGGGCCAAGAAGGTGCTCGAGCTGTCTCTGCGCGAGGCGCTGCAGCTCGGCCACAACTACATCGGCACCGAGCACATCCTGCTCGGGCTGATTCGCGAAGGCGAGGGCGTTGCCGCTCAGGTCCTCGTCAAGCTGGGCGCCGACCTGTCGCGTGTGCGCCAGCAGGTCATCCAACTGCTCTCGGGCTACTCGGGCCCGTCGGGTTCCTCCGGCGGCGCTGCTGCCGGTGGCGCCGATAAAGCGAGCACCGGCGGAGGCTCGGGCGATTCGGCCTCGGGCTCGCTGGTCCTCGACCAGTTCGGTCGTAACCTCACCCAGCTCGCTCGCGAGAAGGGCCTCGACCCGGTCATCGGTCGCCTGCGCGAAACCGAACGGGTCATGCAGGTGCTGTCGCGCCGGACCAAGAACAATCCGGTACTCATCGGCGAACCCGGTGTGGGCAAGACCGCCATCGTGGAAGGCTTGGCCCAGGCCATTGCGGCCAACGATGTGCCGGACACGATTCGCGACAAGCAGCTCTACACGCTCGACCTCGGCGCGTTGGTCGCCGGTTCGCGCTACCGCGGCGACTTCGAAGAGCGTCTCAAGAAGGTGCTCAAGGAGATCAAGACTCGCGGCGACATCATCTTGTTCATCGACGAGCTCCACACCCTTGTGGGTGCCGGTGCCGCTGAGGGCGCGATCGATGCCGCCTCCATCCTCAAGCCCATGCTGGCTCGCGGCGAGCTGCAGACCATCGGCGCAACTACGCTCGACGAGTACCGCAAGCACCTCGAGAAGGATGCTGCGCTCGAACGCCGCTTCCAGCCCATCAAGGTGGAAGAGCCCACGGTGGCGCACACCATCGAGATCCTCAAAGGGCTTCGTGAACGGTACGAGCAGCATCACCGGGTCACCATCACCGACCAGGCGCTCGTCGCTGCGGCCAACTTGGCCGACCGCTACATCTCCGATCGCCACCTTCCCGACAAGGCCATCGACCTCATCGACGAGGCCGGTTCGCGGCTCCGAATCAAACGCATGGAAACACCGCCCGACTTCAAGGAGCTCGAGAACGAGCTGTCCGATGTTGTGCGCCAGAAGAAGGAAGCCGTCGAGGAGCAACGCTTCGAAGAGGCTGGGTCATTGCGCGACCGCGAGAAAGACCTCCTGGGCAAAAAAGCGGAGAAGGAAGCCGAGATCAAGGCGTCCGGTGTCGACTTGTTCGACGAGGTCGACGAGGAGTCGATCGCCGAGGTGCTGTCGATCTGGACCGGCATTCCCGTCTACAAGCTCACCGAAGAAGAGACCCAGAAGCTCCTTCGTATGGAAGACGAGCTGCACAAGCGGGTCATCGGCCAGGAAGCGGCCATCAAAGCCGTCAGCCAGGCCATTCGCCGTACCCGCGCCGGTCTCAAAGACCCCAAGCGCCCGTCGGGCTCGTTCATCTTCCTCGGCCCATCGGGCGTCGGCAAGACCGAGCTCGCCAAAACGCTCGCTGAGTTCCTGTTCGGCGACGAGAAGAGCCTCATCAGCCTCGACATGTCCGAGTACATGGAGAAGCACACGGTGAGTCGCTTGGTGGGTTCGCCCCCCGGCTACGTCGGCTACGACGAGGGCGGCCAGCTCACCGAGGCGGTTCGGCGCAAGCCGTTCTCCGTCGTCTTGTTCGACGAGATCGAAAAGGCGCATCCCGACGTGTTCAACACGTTGCTGCAGATCCTCGAAGAGGGTCGACTCACCGACAGCCAAGGCCGTTCGGTCGATTTCCGCAACACCGTGCTCATCATGACGTCGAACCTCGGCACCCGAGACCTGCGAAAGGCCAGCCTGGGCTTCACGCAGGCCGACGAAGCGGTCAGCTACGAGCGCATGAAGGACAAGGTCAACGATGCGCTCAAGCAGCACTTCCGACCCGAGTTCCTCAACCGCATCGACGACACGATCGTGTTCCACGAGCTCACCCAGCCCGAGGTTCGCGTCATTGTCGATCTCATGATCAAGCGGGTGACGAACCAGCTTGCCGCCCAAGGCATGGGCCTCGAGATCACCGATGCGGCGAAGGACCACATCTCGATCAAGGGCTACGACCCGACACTGGGTGCCCGCCCCTTGCGCCGTGCGCTCCAACGCCTGGTCGAGGATCCGCTCTCCGAGCGTTTGCTCTACAAGGAATTCCGGGCGGGCGAGATCATCATCGTCGACGTCGAGGACGACCCCGAGAAAGAGGGTGAACTCCACATCGTCTTCCGGTCGATCGAGGGCTTCGAGCCTCCGGCGGTCGAATCCGAAGATGTCGAGGAACTCGCCAGCACGGGCGACGCAGCCAGCGACTAGTAGGCCGGCGGTCCGGCACGTATCACCGGGCGACAACGAGTAGTTTCGCTCGCAATGGAACATCCTGAACCGCCAGCCGCCGACGCAGCCGTGGGCCTCAGCCCCCGTGACCTCTACATCGATCTGCTGCTGCGGACGGTGTGCAACACCATTTATGAAGATCCGGCCATGGACCCGTGGGTGACCCCCGAGTTCAATGCCGAGCTTCGTGCCACCGGGCGTGATTGGCCCCAAGTGGCGCATTCGATGGCGGGTCGCATGCGCCTCGACAACACGCGCGCGCTCACCGAGACACTGCTCCGGGACAACGTTCCCGGTGATCTCATCGAGACCGGCGTGTGGCGGGGCGGTGCGTGCATCTTGATGAAGGGCATCCTCGCCGCCTATGGCGACACGGATCGAACGATGCACGTGGCGGACTCGTTCGAGGGTTTGCCCGAGCCCGATGCCGAGAAGTACCCAGCTGATGCAGGCGATGACCATCACCTGTACGAGCAACTCGCCGTGTCGGTCGAGACGGTCAGAGCAAACTTCAGCCGGTACGGACTACTCGACGAGCGGGTTGTGTTCCACAAGGGCTGGTTCCGCGACACCCTGCCCGCCTTGGCCGGTCAGCAGTTCGCGCTCGTCCGTCTCGACGGCGACATGTACGAGTCGACCATGGACGGTCTCGAATCGCTGTACGCCGGCATCTCGGCCGGAGGCTTTCTCATCATCGACGACTACGGGGCTGTCGAAGGGTGCAAGGCTGCGGTCACCGACTTCCGGACCGCAAACGGCATCACCGAAAAGATTCACATGGCGGACTGGACCGGTGCCTGGTGGCGCAAGCTCGCCTGAGCGTGGAGAACCCTCCCGGCTTGCGTGTGGTGCGCAACGGGTAGGTCGGCCACGCAGTAGCGTGTCGCCGTGGCGCGGCGACTTCTCCTCTTCCTCCTCGCGGCAGTGGCGCTGCTGCTGTCTGCGTGCGAAGTGCGTGGGGTTGTCGACATCGAGATTGCGGACGACACCTCGGGAGTCGTCTCGCTCGCGGTGTCGCTCGACGACGACGCGGTGGCCCGAGCCGGGGATCTGGCCGAGCAACTGCAGGTGCAGGACATGGTCGACGCGGGCTGGACGGTTGCGGCTCCGGTCAAAGAGGAGGATGGCCTCACGTGGATCCGGGCGCAGAAATCGTTTGCGTCGGCTGACCAGCTCGGCTTCGTCTCGGAGGAGACCGGCGTGCTCGCAGACGTGACCGTTTCTCGTGAGCGCTCGTTCGCGAACACCGACTTCTCTTTCGTGGGTACCGCCGATCTGGGTGGCGGCATCGAACGATTCGGTGACGAGGAGTTGGCGACGCAGCTGGGCGGCAACCCGATCGGCGTCGATGTTGCGGCGCTCGAGGCTGAACTTGGCCCTCTCGCCGACCTCGTCGACTTGACCGTTGTCGTACGGCTGCCAGGTGACGCCGATGCGGATGGTGCCGTCGTCAACGACAACGAGGCAACTTGGCAGGTCCGCCTTGACGACACTGGCCCCACCACGTTGGCGGCCACGGCTTCCCAGGGCCAGACGTCGCCAAAGCTCTGGATTCTGGGCGCCGGGCTGGCCGTCGTCGCGGCCCTGGGTACCGCGCTCTACCAAGGTTCGGAGATGCTCAGGTCGCGTCGTCAACCCGTCGTCGCGGCTGGTACCCAACGGAAAGCCTCCCAAGGGGTGGCGCAGTCAAAGCCTGCGGCCGCCCCGATTCGTCGCCTCGAACTCGTCGTACTCGATGGCATGGGGGTGCTGTTTCGCACGGGGGACAACATCGGACGCTTGCTCACACCCTTTGCTCGCGAGCACGGCGCCACCGTCGACGATGGAGCGATCGCCGAGGCATACCGGCAGGCCAGCATGGGGCGATTGTCCACGGCCGAGTTCTGGACAGCGATTGGCGTCGACGGCAAGGCGGACGACCTCGACCGGGCCTATGTCGATCGGGTCGAGCTCAGCCCAGGTGCGGGTCGATTCTTGCGCCGGGCCCACGAACAGGGACTTCGGGTCGCCTGTCTGACCAACAGCGTGAACAAGTGGGTCCAGATGCTGCGCGATCGCCACGCTCTCGACGGGCTGGTCGACGACTGGCTGGTGTCATCGAGCATCGGTGTGCGTAAGCCCGATGCGGCGGCCTTCGAGGCGCTTCGTCGGGCGTCTGGCGTGCCGTTCCACAACTGCCTGCTGATCGATGACCGTGTCGAGCACCTCGACGCTGCCCGCCTGCTGGGGATGTCGACCGCCCTGTTCGAC
>CBESNZ010000007.1:0-25846 GCA_965531045.1 uncultured Acidimicrobiales bacterium | reverse complement strand
AGCGCCCTCGGCTGGATTCGAACCAGCGACACACGGTTTAGGAAACCGATGCTCTATCCCCTGAGCTACGAGGGCGGACCGCTCACAGGGTATCGGCGATGAGCGGGTGGAAACTTTGCGCGATGATTTGCGTGAAGAAAGGGAACCGAACCGTCTCGAGGTCCGTCAGAAGGGTTGCAATCATTGACATGCAAGCAGCCCAATCTGTCGAACACTTAGGATTGGGGTGCAGGCGTCCGATGAAGGCATCGAGACGTACCTGGTTGAAAGCGGGAAATACGACATGAAGAAACTCCTTGGCCTCTTGGTCGCCATCGTGCTGCTGAGCGCAGCCTGTTCGAGTTCGGGCACTGCGACCGTTACCGACGTCGGTGGTGGCGGGACGGCCACGACGGCCCCCGACGACACCACCGGCACGAGCACCACGGTCGCTGATGGAAACGATCGCGATGCGGCCGATGACCTGTGCGAGTTCCTCGAAGACTCGCGGGACCGGCTCTCCGGCGATGACGCCGACGAGGATGCGGCGAACGAATTCCTGATCGGGCTGGCCGACCGACTCCCGGGCGAGCTCAGCGACGAGGCGGACGACCTTCGGGCGTTGGCCGCCGCCGATCTGGGCACCGAAACCGGCTCGGACGACTCGTTTGATGCGGTCGAACGTTACGCCCTCGCTCGCTGCGATTTCGACGACGATTTCTTCAGCAGCGATTCCGGCGACTCGGGCGACTCCGGCGGCGACGATGATCGCGGGGACACCTTTGGCGACAACGCCGAGCTCGACGCGCTGTGGACCGCCTGCGAAGACGGTGACGATTCCGCCTGCGACGAACTGTACTGGACCTCGCCGATCGGCTCGGAGTACGAAGACTTCGGCCAGGACTGCGGCGGTCGCGAACGGCAAGGACTCACCAGCTGCGCGGCCGACGACGGTGATGTCGGCGGCAACCTCGATGCCGACGACTACGGCGACGACCCGGATCTCGACGCCCTCTACGACTCGTGTGAAGCGGGTAACGAGGACGACTGCGACACGTTGTACTGGACCTCGCCGGTCGGCTCCGCCTATGAGGAGTTTGGCGATACCTGCGGCGGCCGAGTTCCCGGTGGTGTCGGATCCTGCAGCGATACCAGCGATGAGTCTTCCGGCTCCAGCTACGGCGACGACGAAGAACTCGACGCCCTGTACGACAAATGCCGCGACGGCGACGACGTGGCCTGCGACACCCTGTACTTCGAATCGCCGTTCGGCAGCGAGTACGAGGAGTTCGGCGACAGCTGCGGTGGTCGCGGCGGTCAGGACGCCGACGGGTTCTGCGGACCTCGCGACTAGCCCTAGTTTGAGGGTCTCGGTTCAAGCTGAAGGAGACCCCGTGGCAGCAGCGCGCGTTCGTGACATCGACCTCGGTTCGATCACGCTGTCGGTAACGACGGCGGGGGAGGGACCGACGGTGCTGCTGCTCCACGGCTTTCCCGAGATCGCCTATTCATGGCGCCATCAGGTCGACGCGTTGGCCGACGCCGGTTACTCGGTCATCGCCCCGGATCAGCGGGGCTATGGCTGGAGTGACTGTCCCGATGACGTCGAGAGCTACTCGATGTTTCACCTGGTCGGCGATGCCATCGCCTTGCTCGATCACTTCGAGGTCGACCGGGCGGTTGTGGTCGGTCATGACTGGGGTTCCTTCGTCGCCAGCCATGTCGCATTGTTCCGCCCGGATCGGGTGCGCGGTCTGTGTTTGATGAGCGTCCCGTACCAGCCGCGTGGCGATCTGAGCATCGTCGAGCGCATCCGCACGACCGACCCCGATGGCCCGTTCGGCTACATGCTCGCGTTTCAGGAGGAGGGGATTCCCGAGCTGCTACTCGATCCCGATCCGGCAGGTGCGCTGCGCAACATTCACTGGAAGACCTGTGGTCAATGGGAAGACGTTGATCCGGGTGACGGTTCGGTTCCCGACGGGCTGCCCGACCACCTGAGCGAAGCGGAACTCGAAAATTATGCGCGAGCGTTTGCCCGCAGCGGCTTCCGCGGGGGCGCGAACTACTACCGCAACTTCCAATACAACTTCGACCACACGTCGCCATGGCACGGCGCGCAGATCATTCCACCCGCGCTGTTCGTCGCCGGAGATCGCGACTTCGTCGTCGCCGACGGTGACGGAGCCATGGGCTCGAGTGCCGCATCGATGGCGACATCATGTCGAGACTTTCGCGGTGTATCGATGTGCGCCGGGGCGGGGCACTGGGTGCAACAAGAGGCGCCGCAGCAGGTGTCGCAAGCGCTGATCGACTTTGCGAGCAGCGTGGACTGAGCCGGCTATTCCTCGACGAACGACTCGTAGATGTGAATGAGTGTTCGTTGCTGGTCCCGGGTGAGGGACCGATCGGCTTTGATCACGTCGACGGTCGAGGGCGGTTTCGCCGCGTCGAGGTCGGCGTCGAGCAGGCCGGCTTGGATGTACATCGTTTCCGCTGAGACCTCGAGCGCCTTTGCTATCTGCTGGAGGATCTCGGCGGATGGTTTGCGCAAGCCGCGCTCGATCTGACTGAGGTACGGATTCGAAACCCCAGTCAGATCAGCGAGCTTACGCAGCGACAACTCGGCGTCTTTTCGCTGTTCACGAATATATTCGCCGAGTTGTTGCAGGTGCTTGTCCACGAAGTGTGGGTGTTTACTTCTTGGCTGCGGTGCGCTTGGCAGCAGCCTTCTTCGCGGGAGCCTTCTTGGCGGTGGTCGCAGCCTTGGCCGGTGCGGCCTTCGGAGCGGCCTTCGGAGCGGGAACGCCGTAGAAGTCCCACGCCTGCGTGCGGCCGTTCTCGAGAACCTTGGCGACCTGCATCGGGAGACGAGCTTCGATGCGCTCGGCGATGGGATCGAGCTTGGCGCGGAGATCCTTGCCATTGGCAACAGCGGTCTTCTTGGCGGCGGTGAGCTGCGTGTCGAGGTCCTTGCGGGTGGTCTCGAACTGGTCCTCGAAGTCCTTGCGGGAAGTTTCGAAGCGCTCGTTGAGCTTCTCGACCATGTCGTTGTTGCTGAGCTTCTCGACGAGGTCGGTGTTGGCCTGGACGATTTTCTCAGCGGCGATGGCGTTGACTCCGACGTAGGTGTACGCGGCGTCCTTGAGTGCGTTTTGCATAATTTCTCCTGGGTGTTTGGTGCTGTCCGGGGGGAGCGGCACCGGTGTCTAGCGGGATATGCTTACCCTAACGAGCAGGTGCTAACTATTGCAAGCACATTCGGAGTGGCGTCCGACACAGTCACGCAGTCCGGTCACGCAGTCCGTGGCAATTGGGCCGAAAGAATCATAAGGCGAAGGCTGCTGCCCGCCGATGGAACTATTGTGAGCAACGGCACCTCAACCGCATCTTTGGACGCGTTCACGGACAATGGATCCGAGTTCGATCGTTGGCAGTCCATCGAACGCGAGGTGTGGGGCGACGGTGAAGAACTCACCACCACGACCCCGCAAAGCAAAAAAGAGCAGCGCCAACTGAAGAAGCAGCGAGCGGTCGCTTCCAAGGCCGAGGACCGCTCCGGTGGTCCGCTCCTGGTCATCTTCTTGTTCGGACTGGGGTTCTTCGCCCTGCTGTACTGGGTCTTGGTGGTGCAGGGAGCAGCGTCGGGTTCGACGGACGCCGATATCGCCAAATTTGGTGCACCGCCCGCCGTGGCCCGAGTCGTTGCCGACCTCGGCTGCGCCCCGGTGCAAACCTTGTTGACAACGGATCGCTTCGTCGGTGGCGAACCCGCAATCGCCGACCTCCTTTCGGCCAGCCAACGAGACATCGATGCCTTGGCAGCGCTACGGACCGCCAACGCCGAAACCGCCCAACTGGCTGCGACGTTGGAGTTTCGAGCCCAGCTCGTGCTCGTGACCGCAGGACAGGTGCAAGAGGGTTCGCTGACGCCGGCCGACCTGCAGAATCAGATCGCTCCGCTCGACGAGCAGGTGCACGGCGCCATCCGGGCGCTGACGACCTTCCGACAGCAGAACTGCAGCTAGGGGACTCGGCGCCGGGCCACACCCTCGAGCCGAGCCTCCCTCGATCTGTATTTCGACACAAAAGCGCCGATACTGGTGTCATGACTCGGCGGCACGTCACGATGCTCGTGGCCCTCGTCTCGACGGTTTTCGTGGCCGTCCTGACCGTGGGAGGTAGTCGAGATGACGCGCCGCAGGTGGCCGTGCAGGAGCCGGTGTCCGCCGCCACAACCGACTCGTTGGTGGTCAGCTCCCTCGGGGCAATAGCAACCGCCGAGATGTCGACCACCGAGATGCAGACCGTACAACCTCATCTGGTCAAGGATGTGGGGGCGATCGGGTTCGACGTTGTCAGCGACAAGATTGCCGCCACTGCGACAACCCTGCCGCCGCCGATCGAATTGGAGAACGCCCCGGACGGCGTCGAGACCGAGAAGCCGAACAACGTGGTCGCAACTCCGGTCGTGCCGGTGCCGACGCCACCGGCGGGATTCGATATCCGACCACCGACCGTTGGCCCCGGAGGTCTCGCCCTCACCGCGGACGCTCCCGACCCTGCCGTACTCCACGAGAACGGGTACTACTACTTCTTCACCACGAACACCCGCGCCGGCAACGTGCCGATCTGGGTGAGCACCGACCTCAACCACTGGTTCATGGCGGGTGACTCGATGCCCAACCTTCCGAGCTGGGCGGTCGCCGGCACCAACCGTACGTGGGCGCCGTCGGTCAACAAGATCGGTGGCACCTACGTGATGTACTTCACGGCCCACCATCGCACCAGCGACCTGCAGTGCATCGGCGTCGCGACGTCTGCTCGGGTCGGCGGGCCGTATCAGGCATCGGAATCCACGCTGGTCTGTCCGGTTCTGCTCGGCGGGGCCATCGACCCCGAACTGTTCCGGCACTCCAACGGGTCGCTTTGGCTGATCTACAAGAACGACGGCAACTGTTGCCGCGTGCGTACCTCGATCTGGAGCGCCCCGCTGGCCGCGGACGGCCGTTCGATTGCCGGCGCTTCGAACGAACTCCTGTACGCGGCCGCAAGCTGGGAGGGTGGCCTGATCGAAGGGGCGACGCTCATCGAGCGCAGCGGCCGTTTCCACCTGTTCTACAGCGGCAACTGGTGGCTCAGCGCGACCTATGCGATTGGTCATGCCGTGTGCGACGGCGTCGACGGGCCGTGTTACCGCTCGAGCACCACGCCGTTCATGGGGAATCGTCCGGGCGCCAGGGGCCTTGGCGGGCCGTCTATGTGGGTGTCGGGATCGAATGAAGTGTGGATGACCTATCACGCCTGGACCGGCCCGGTCGGGTACCCGCAAGGCCGCCGTGCCGGGTTCTTGCACCGCATCGACTTCCCCGATTGGCAGCCGCCCCCGACCACGACGATCGCGCCCACCACCACGGCCGCGCCGCCGACAACCGCACCTACGACGGCGCCTCCAACGACTGTTCCTCCCACCACTGTCCCGCTGACCACTGTCCCTCCCACCACGGTGCCGCCAACATCGGTGCCGCCCACGTCGGTGCCTCCGACCACGGCCCCTCCGACGTCGGTGCCTCCCACGTCGGCGCCTCCGACCACGGCACCGCCAACCACGGCACCGCCAACCACGGCACCGCCAACAACCGTCCCGCCAACGTCGGCCCCTCCCACCACGGCCGCGGGGACGAGTCCGTCCAGCACCCCCAACTAACGGGCGAGCAATCATGTTGCGTGATCGGCTGGACCGAATCTACGGCGCTCATCTCGACGAGGCCGGACTCGATGCCCTGACCGCGGTGGTCGGCGAGATCTTTCCGGGCGCCGTCGATCGAGGGGCATGGAGCGCCGACGACGTCGTGCTGATCACGTACGGAAACACCGTGCACCGCCGCTATGCCGATACCGCTGTCGGTGCCATCTCCGATGTCGGCGGCCGATCGCCGGATGAGACGCCGCTCCAAGCGCTCCACCACCTCCTGCTGAACGAGCTCGCGGGCGCAATATCGACCGTGCACGTGCTCCCGTTCAGCCCCTTCAGCTCCGATGACGGCTTCTCCGTCATCGACTACCTCGCCGTCGACGGGCGCCATGGCACCTGGGCCGATATCGAGGCGATCGCCGAAACCCATGCGCTCATGGTCGACCTCGTGGCGAACCACATCTCCCAAGAGCACGACTGGTTTCAACAGTTCCTGGCCGGCGTCGAGCCGGGGCGATCCGCCATCATGACCGCGCCGCCCGACGCCGATATCTCGATGGTCACCCGGCCGCGAACCCATCCCTTGCTTCGTCCCGTCGAGACCCCTGATGGCGAACGGCAGGTGTGGTGCACCTTCAGCCACGACCAGATCGACGTCGACTTCTCCAATCCGGCGGTGCTCATCGAGTATCTGAAGATCGCCGCGGCCTACGCCCGTCACGGCGCCCGGGTCGTCCGACTCGATGCAATCGCGTACCTGTGGAAGGAACTCGGGACCACGTGCGTCCATCGACCCCAGACCCACGAGATCGTGAGGGTGTTCCGCGATGTTGCGGGGCGCTCCATGCAGATCATCACCGAGACCAACGTGCCGCTGGCCGAGAACCTGTCGTATTTCGGCGATGGCGACGAGGCCGACGCGGTCTACAACTTCTCGTTGCCACCACTGATGCTCGACGCCTTTGCCCAGGGCGACGCGACGCTGCTTCGGCACTGGCTCGACACCTTGCCGACCGCACCCAAGGGAGCGGCCGTCCTGAACTTCCTGGCGTCGCATGACGGCGTCGGCCTGCGCCCGGCGGAAGGTCTGTTGCCGATCGACCGCATCGACGCGCTGGTGCAGCGATGCGTGGAGCGCGGGGGAGCGGTGTCGTCGTATGCAGTCGATGGCGGGTCGATGCCGTACGAGCTGAACATCGCACTGCTCGACATGCTGGGTGGGCCGGCGCAGCTGCTGGCGGCCCACGCCGCGATGGTGGCGATGGCGGGCGTTCCGGCTGTCTACATCCACAGCCTCCTCGCCACACCGAACGACCACGAGCAGATGGCGCGGAGCGGACACAATCGGGGGATCAATCGCGGGTTCGTCTCGCTGGAAGCGATCCGCGCCGCGATCGCCGACCCCGCGTCGCCGACGGCGGTGGTACTGCCCGCTCTGTGCAACCTCTTGCGTCTGCGAAGGGCGCAACCCGCGTTCCACCCGGCTGCGCAGCAGGTCGTGTTGCCCGGTCCGGCGGAGGTACTCGCGTTCGAGCGCATCACTGCCGAACAACACCTCACCGTGTGCGTGAACGTGTCGGGTATCCCGCAACCCATCGAGTTTCGGGGCCACGATCTGATCGCCGGCGGGCCCTTTGCCGGATCCCTTGCGCCGTACCAAGCGGTTTGGTTGACGGCTGAACCGTCCCGGTGACCCTGTCCATTTTGTGAGGCCGGTCCTCGTGAAGCAGGCCGGCTCGTGACGCCGGCCGGCTAGTGAAGCTGGTCGGCGTCGACGGCGTCGCGAAGTTCGTCGAGGATGTCGGGCATCGTCGCGTGCACCTGCGACCAGCTGGGAATGAACCGGGTCTCACGCGGCTGCAGCAAGAACCGCTCGCCCGCCGTGAGTATGGCGTTTGAGAACACCTCGGCGGCCTGCTGCTCTGCCTTGATGTCGAAGCGCAGTCCGTTCATCACCGCGTCGGCGTGGTAGCGGTCGATCATCTCGAGGGCGGCCTTGTAGGTGGCGGCGCTCAGGGTATGGAACAGGTCGGCGCTCAGCGGCACACCATCCGCGGCGAGCTTGCGGAACACGGCCTTCGCGATGTCGAAACTCATTCTGTTCAGGCCGCTGGTTTCGTCGTCCGCGCTGAGGTCTTGGTGTTTGTGGTCGTAGGCGCCGGCGATATCGACCTGGCACACCGAATCGGTCGAGCAGTGTCGGTGTACCTCGGCGAGCAGGCCGATCTCGAGTCCCCAGTCGCTCGGGACACGTATCGACCGGCTGAGCGACGTACGCATAGCGAACTCACCGGCCAGGGGGTACCTGAAGCTGTCGAGGAACTCGAGGTAATCGCTGGTCCCGATGGTTTGTTTGAGAGCTCGAATCAGCGGCGTTACGAGCAGGCGCATCACCCGACCGTTGAGCTTGGTTCCGTCGGATCGGTAGTAATACCCCTTGGCGAAGTGGTAGTCGAAGTCCGGGTGGGCAATGGGGTACAGCAGGCGGGCGAGAAGCTCACGCTCGTAGGTGAGGATGTCGGCATCGTGGAGGGCAACGGCCTCGACCCGACCGGACGCGTGGAGGTACCCGAGGCAATACCAGACGTTGCGACCCTTGCCCTCCTCGCTCGGCGCCAGACCGGCCGACCGGAGTTTTTCGTCGATCGCCCGCAGGCCCGGTCCGTCGTTCCACAACACGACATGGGTTTGCGGGAGCCGGTCAAAAAAGGCTTTGGCTTCGGTGAACTGGTCTCGATCGGCCCGATCGAGACCGACGATGATCTGATCGAGATACGGGACCCGGGTCAACTCGTCGACGATGGGTCCCAGTGCATCGCCGCCGAGCTCGCTGAACAGCGACGGCACGATGAGCCCCAACGGCGTCGCAGCCCCCCACGTGGTGAGGTCGGCCTCGAGCTCGGCGAGGGGCCGGTTCGTGAGGTTGTGCAACGTGGCGATTGCACCGTTTTGGAAGAAGTCAGGCATGAGAGGTGGGGGCCGTGGCCACCCTCACGGTACGGCTTCGCGTTGGTTCCGGCACGACGGCGAACCCGTGGCCGGATATTTCTTCGCGGTAGCGGTTGGCCTTCGAACGATCGCGATATATCGTTAAATCTATCGATAAAGATATGTCGATAGCGGATCCGTCGGATCCGACAAACGAACCACACAAACGAACCACACAGAGGAATCCGTGAGGAACCAAAGGAAAGAATCACCCATGAACAGAGGAAAACACGAAGGCGGCCCACGAGGCCGAGGGCCGGGACACCGGCGGGGCAGAGGTCCGGGTCGAGCCCGACGCGGCGCCGTTGCGCAGAGCATCTTGCTCGTCCTGGCCGACGGTCCAATGCACGGCTACGAAATCATCGCCGAGCTCGACAACCGCAGCGAAGGCAGCTGGCGGCCAAGCCCCGGTGCCATGTATCCGGCACTGAGCCGGATGGAGGAGAAGGGGCTCATCGAAGGCTTCGAGGACGAGGATGGCAAGCGTCGCTACGACCTCACCGACGAGGGTCGTGAGCGGGTTGCGGATCGCGATCCCGACGCCCCGTTGCCGTGGGCAGAGGCGGTCGAGTCGGGCGGGGGCGAATTGCGCTCCAGCTTCGCCGAGCTCGCGGGGCAAGCTCGCCAGATCGGGCGCTTCGGTACCGACGAACAACGAATGGCGGCCCTCGAGGTCTTGGCCAAGGCCAAGAAGGATCTCTACAAGATTCTGGCGAGCGAGTAGGGCTGGCGCCGGGTCACGCCGCTCGGTCATTGTGGGGCCACGAATTCGAGGAGGGCCACCGTGGCCGAAACAGAAGCGCCGCTCTACTTCTTGCGGGGCGGCGAGTCATGGCGCGACCCCTTTGGGTCCTACCACCGACTGCGTGACGAGTCGCCGGCCCATCGGATCGACCATCCTGAATACGGCGAGTTCTGGGCGTTGTCCCGCTTCGACGACGTGTTCAACGCCGCTCGCGACACCGAGACCTTCTCCTCCGCCCAAGGGCTGACGCCCGACGTCGATGCGATGGCGATGTTCAAGGATCAAGCCGCACCGATCGTGATGATGGACCCGCCGGCGCACACCGCCATGCGGCGTTTGGTCAGCCGCCCGATGACCCCGCGGCGGGTCGCCCCGATCGAACCGGCAATAACCCAGTTCGTCGACGACCGCCTCGACGCGGTTGCCGCCGAAGGCGACGCAGTCGTCGACATCATCGACGCCTTGTTCAAACCGCTGCCCAGCTTCGTCGTGTCGCACTATCTCGGCGTTCCGGTTCAGGATCGTGCGCAGTTCGACCGTTGGTCCAGCGTCATCGTGGCCGCCAACGCGGACGGCGATCTCGGCGATGCGGCCGCAACATTCCTCGAACTGTTCACCTACGCCGGGGAGTTGATCGAGCGCCGCCGCTTCGAGCCGGGCGACGACTTGGTGTCCGACCTGGTTGCGGCGGGCGAAGACCAAGCCTCGATCGAGTGGGTGGTCGGGTTCATCTTCACGATGGTGGCCGGCGGCAACGACACCACGACCGGCCTGTTGGGTGGCGCAGCGGAACTGCTCACCGAGCGTCGAGATCAACGCCGGCTGCTGCTCGGCGATTCAACACTCGTCCGGCCGGCCATCAACGAATTCCTTCGGCTCACGTCACCGGTGCAGAACCTGGCCCGCACCACCACGCGCCCGGTGACCCTCCACGGTCGAGAAATCCCGGAGGGAGTCAAGGTGATGTTGGTCTACGGCGCCGCGAACCGCGATGAACGCCAGTTCGGCGACGATGCCGAAGAGCTGCAGGTCACCCGCAATCCCGACAAGATGTTGGCGCTGGGCTACGGCGCCCATCATTGCCTCGGCGCCGCCGCGGCCCGCCTGCAAACCGCCATTGCTCTCGAGCGACTGCTCGCCCGGTTTCCCGACTTCGAGGTCGATGCTGCGGCCGGCCGATTCGCGCCCGGGGCGTTCAACCGGCGCTACGAATCACTGCCGTTCACGGCCGATGCCGGGTAGCGCACTATCCGCCGGCGCGACCTTGCGGTCGCCCGGGGTCAGGCCTCGAGAACGGTGAACGTGAGGCCGGCATGCTCGACAAGGCGGTCGAGGAGGTCGTCGCCAAACGCGGTCGCCGGGGTGAAGAATCCGCCCTCGTCGCGATCATCGTTGCTTTCGAGCAGGGCAACCGCGGCCTCACCCAACATCTTTCCGGTGGACCCGTACCCGGGATCGCGGTCGCCGGTGACCTTCGTGCGGATGGTGTTGCCGTCCGCGGTCGTCCCGAAGAAACGAATGTCGAAGTAGCCGGCTTCCTGGGCTTTCGGCGACGGGCCGGTGCCGGGCTTCGGGAGGACGTGATCGTTGAGCAGCCGTCGTAGGGGCCCGATGGCCGCGACGCCCATGAAGCCGGCCATGCCTCCGGCGAGTGCGCCGGCCTTGGCGATACCCACGGGGCCTTGTCCCATCATCATCGCCTCGTCGTAGAGAAAGTCATCACCCCACGGGCGGCCGAGCAAGGCGTTGCTGCGGTGCACGACACGGGTGTTGATCGCCGCCATGACGAACGGAGCGACCCAAGAATCGGATGCCGGATCGTTGGTAGGGACCATCACGTTGGGTTGCTTGGGCCCGGTGCGCATGCCAACGGGTGCCAAGGCGTACGGGTTGCCGAGCACCTTGCGCAGTTCGGGATCGGCGCTCGCCTCTTCCATCACGTTCATCATGCTCGCGATGGTGCCGCCGCTGGCCCCGCCTTTCATCGCCTTCACCCGCATGGCGATGGAGGTGCAGTACTCGCCGAAGTTCTCGAGTGCTTCCTGTTGGGTGAACCAGACGCCGAGGTCGGAGGGGATGGAGTCGAAGCCGCACGAATGGACGATGCGAGCGCCGGTTTGTTCGGCCTCCTCTTGGTGCGCATCGATCATCCTCTGCATCCAATGGGGTTCGCCCGTGAGATCGCAGTAGTCGGTGCCCGCGGTGACTGCGGCGGCGACGAGATCGGATCCGTACAAGGCATACGGTCCAACGGTGGAAACGACGACCTTGGTGGATTCGGCCAGCGATGCCATCGCTTCGGGGTCGGCGGCATCAGCCACGATCTTTTCGACGGCCGCACCGGTCTGGGTTGCGACCTCGTCGAGCTTGGACTTGTTGCGTCCGGCGATCGCCCACCGAAGGTCGCCATCGGTGCCGTGGCGGTCGACCAGGTAGTGGCAGAGGATCTGTCCGACGAAGCTTGTGGCCCCGAACACGACAAGGTCATAGGTGCGCTTCGATTGGGTCATGGCCCGAGCCTAGGAGTTCATGTCGAGTTCTGCTGTCGGACCTGCTGGTTCGGGAACCAAAGGGCGTGAGGCATCGTCAGACCGGGCATGAGAAAACATCGACCGGCTCCGAGCCTGCTCCCGATCCTGCTCCCGATCCTGATGGTCGCAGCCTGTAGTGGCGCAACGGCGGCCGACGTGACCGCGCAGACATCGATGCTGTCGACGACCACCGAATCCGCCACCACCGACACCGTTCTCGTGACACCCGACGGCGGCGCAACAGTGGGGTTTGGCGAGGTGATCACCCTTGCGGTTGGCGAGCATGCGAGCGTCGCCGGCGAAGACCTCACCTTCGTCGCGGTGCGCGACGAACGTTGCCCCGAGGATGTCGCGTGCTATTGGGAGGGCGAGCTTGGGGTGACCTACCGACTGGGGGATTCGTTCGAGTTCGAGACGTCGGGGTTCGAAGATGGTTCGCATGGCTGGGACCCCATGGTGCGACGGTCGTCGGATGCGGGGGTGCGAACGGTGACCACCATTGCCTTCAGCCCGCAAGGGACGCCCCCGGTCGTGACCGTGCGCGTCGACGAAGTCACTCCGTAGCCGCGCTGGTCAGTCGGTGACCTTCGAAACGATGTTCTCACCGAACTGGGCCACGGAATCTGCGGTGTCCTTGAGGAACAAGAACGACGGCACGAGGGCGCGGTCGACGCCGATCGCCGCAAGCTCTTCCGCTCCGCCGACGGGGTCGCTGCCCATCAAGTCGGCATTGGCCCCGGCCGTGATCTCGATGGCTGCTGGATCGCGTCCTGCGTCGGCTGCGGTCTGGCGCACGATGTCGATGAGCGTCGGGAGATCGCCGTTGCCGGGGAAGAAGCCATTGCCGATGCGGCCGGCGCGCTTTGCTGCAGCCTCGCTGTGCCCGCCGACAACGATCGGAATGTCGCCGTTCACGGGACGCGGGTTGCTGGCGACGTTGGTGCATTGCACGAACTCGCCGTCATGACTGATGAGTTCGCCGGTCCACAGTTTGCGCATCACCTCGATGTACTCGTCGGTGCGCGCGCCACGCCGAGCCCACGGGATTCCCAGGGCCTCGAACTCCTCTTTCAGCCAGCCGACGCCGATGCCGAGCTCCATCCGCCCGCCGGTGAGCTGATCGATCGTGGCGAGGGTTTTTGCGAGCACGAAGGGATTGCGCTCGGGAAGAATGAGGATGCCGGTGCCGAGGCGCAGCGTCGAGGTGTGTGCACCGACCATCGTCAACCAGATCAGTGGATCGGGCATCGGCGTGTCGGGGGCGGCGGGCATCTTGCCACTCGGGTCGTATGGGTAGGTCGAGCCGTAGCCGTCCGGGTAGATCACGTGCTCGACGGTCCAGAGCGAATCGAAACCCGCACCTTCCGCCGCGATGGCGAGCTCCTTGAGCCCATCGAGCGTGCCGAACTGCATGATGTTGGCGAAACCGATTCCGACCTTCATGGTCACTTGCCTTTCCATTGTGGCGCACGCTTTTCGGTGCGCGCCTGGCGTCCTTCTTTGGCGTCTTGGGTGGACCCTGCCACGTGGCGCATCGTTTCGCCCATGCGAACCGCGTCGATCCAGGGCAGGGTGGCCCCGCGTGCGGCCATCTCTTTGGTGGCCCGAACCGCCAGGGGTGCGCCCTGGCAGAGCCGATCAGCGAGCGTTCTCGCTTCGGCGAGCAGGGTCTCGTGCGGCACGACCTTCCAGGCCAAGCCGATCTCCTTGGCTCGATCAGCGTCGATGCGGTCGCCGGTGAGAAGGAGCTCCAGAGCGTTTGCCCAGCCCACCTTGGGCGGCAGTCGCAGCGCACCCACGATGGTCGGAACGCCGATCTGCACTTCCGGGTAGGCAAAACTCGCCTGGTCGCTGGCGATCAGGAAATCGCACGTGAGGGCCGCCGTGAGTCCGTAGCCGATGCACGGGCCATTGATGGCGGCGATCGTCGGCTTCCAAATCTCCTGGCCCGACTCGAAGCTGTTGATGGTCGGCTTCTCCCAGAACGACCCGGGCCACGTGCCGACCGCTCCTGCGCCGTCCTTCAAGTCGGCTCCCGCACAGAACGCTCGCCCAGCGCCGGTGACGATCGCAACCCACGCCTCGTCCTCGGCCAGGAACCGATTCCAGGCTTCGTTGAGGCACTGGCGCATCTCGCCGTTCACCGCATTCAGCGCCTCCGGTCGGTTGTACGTGATCGTCGCAACATGGCCATCGAGCGAATACGTAGCGGCGGGCATGACCAGACCTTATGCACGAGCGGCCACGATGTGCGAAGGGCTTCGATGAGCGCGGCGGCGATGACGACACGTCGAGTGCGTAAGGTACGCAGATGGCAACGATAGAAGCAGACCTCAAAGGCGGCGTGCGCGTCGACATCACGAACGGGCGACATACCTGGAGTGCCGACGAACCGGTCGATCTCGGCGGCGGCGACGAGGGACCGAACCCCTACGAGATGCTGCTCGGCGCCCTCGCAGCCTGCACCTGCATCACCATCAAGTTCTACGCCGATCGCAAAGGCATTCAGCTCGATTCGGTGTCGGCCCGGTTCCACTACGAGAAGATCCACGCGGACGACTGCGCGCACTGTGACGAAGACGCTGCCGGTTTCCTCGACTCGGTCCGCACCGAAATCTTCATCGAAGGCGACTTCACCGACGAGCAACGCAAGCGGATGGAGGAGATCGCGAAACGCTGCCCCGTGCACCGCACCTTGGAGAAGGGCATCGTCTTCGACGAGCAGGTCACCGTCGGTTAGCTGGCTGTCTCTACCGCGTCTTGTAGGGGCGCAGGTCTGCTGGTACGTGTTGCGCTGTTCGGCGCTCGCGGCGGCGGTGGCGGCGCTTTGGGCTGCCGGTTTGCTTCGTGGCTGTCGGCGCTCGCGGCGGCGGTGGCGGCGTTCTGGGCTGCCGGCTTGCTTCGTGGTTGTCGGCGCTCGCCGCGGCGCCGGTAGTGCTCTGGGCTGTTGGCTTGTTGGTTCTTGTTGTGGTTGTCGGCGCTCTGGGCGGCTGCTTCTGCGTGACCTGTTGGCGTCGCTCGCGATGCGCTCCGGCTCAGCCGTCGGCAATGGTCATGACGTAGCGGGTTCCGTCGGGGAAGAGGGCGACAACCTGGGCCTCGGTCGGGTCGAACGTGCTCGGCGGAACGAACGAGAAGCCGCTCCACAGCAGTGCGGTGGAACCGGTCGAGCGCACCACATCGACGCGCCGGGTGCGCGTCCCATCGATGCCGAGAATCGCCTGGTCCGAAACCAACAGGATGTGCTCGGCGAGCGCTCCGGTCGTCGGATCTGCCGCCCAACCCACAACCCCGAGGTCGGGCCGCCAACGGGCGAAACCGGCAACGTCGGGACCGATGTCGGTCCAGGAGCGATCACCAATGGTGACCTGATCGGGAGCGAGTACCACTCGTTCGTCGATGGCCGCGAATGGTGGCGCTGGCACGTCGTCGGCGGCGACCAGCCGACCGTCGATCACCCCGAACACCTCGACCTCATTGAAGCCCGGGCGAAGTGCGTCCGCCGGCAGGAGGACATCGGCTCGGCCGTCGACGACCGGGCCGGTGGACGCGACCGTCCCGTCGACCGCGATGGCGACGACATCGGCGAAGTCGTCAGAGGTTCGCACCTCGACCCGCAGCGGTTGCGCGACGCCGACGCCGACATCGTCGTAGTCGCTGAGGTTGGACACCTCGGCGAAGCCTCCTTCGGCTGACCCGATGTCGAGCGAGCGCGTCGACAATCCGAGCAGGCCACGGGCGTCGGCGACCCCGACCACCGTCTCTGGCGACTGCCCGGCCGGCACCGCAGCCTGGAAGTGGAACGCGCTCGACGCCAACGACAGATCGGTCTCGAGATTGAGTCCGTCGTAGTCGACCACCGTGCGAAAGTCCGGAGGATCGTCGTCCAGTAGCGAGCGCCCGTCGACGGGGTCGTCGAGTCCGATGTCGAGAACGTCAGCGATCGTCGGCAGGATGTCGATGGTCTGCGCGGGCCGGTCGTCGATCACCCCGTCGACCTGTCCGGGGTATTTGACCAGCAGCGGCACCAAGGCCACGTCCGAAAGGTTGATCGCATCGGCCTGTCGCTTGTTGCTCGACAGCTCGAACGACACGCCATGGTCAGCCGTCACCACGATCAACGCATCGTCGTACCAGGACTTGGTGCGCAGCTCGGCAAACAGATCGCCGAGGAGCCGATCGACATAGCCGACCTGGAGCAAGTACCGACGTTTGTGATCGTGCAGTAGTTCGAGGTTGTCGGTGGTCCAGTCGAGGGAACGATTCTCGATGCCCCGGAGATAGAAGCCGTCGTACCGTTCTCCGCTTGGCACGTACTCGAAGGGCGTGTGGGGAAGGAGCGAGTGCAGAAACGAAACGGTTGGGGCGTCGTCGTCTGGCAACGACTCGGTGAACGCTCGGAAGTCGGCTACTCGATCGGTGGCGGCTTCGGGGAACGACGCAAGATCCTCGTCGGACACGTCGCTCGATGCCGAGGTCGCTCGTTGACCAAATCCCGACCAACTATCGGTGATGGGCGGCAGCCATCGCTCGGCGAGCTCGCCCGGCAACAAGGCGTGAAGCCAGACCGTTCGCGTGTCGCGCACGAGCGACGCCGAGGTGGCACCCTCCTGCACCTCGCAGAGACTCGAGGGACACAACGCCGTGATCGGTTCGGTCGCCGACAGCCGATGGCTGGGTGCGGTGATGGTGAACAGGTTTTGGGGATGCGACGACGCAACCGGGCTGTCGACGTCGATTCGCAGCTGGCCGGTGAGGAGGCTGGGCAATGCCCGATTGGTGTACGCCCAATTGGCGGCGGTGTTGCGATACCAGGTGGCTTCGGTGGCGAACTCGGCGAGGTGGGGAGCCTTTGCGAGATCGAGGTCGAGGTTCGCATCGACGATCGCGCCGAGCGCGAACTCGTCGAGCGTGACCATGACGACGGGCGTGTCGTTGCCGCCGACCCCCACCGCGGTTGCGTCGTCGGTCCACAGCAGGTCGGCGGTCGGGGAGATGCCGAAGAACACGAGCAACACGATCACGGAACCGAGACCCAGATACGCCGTGAACAGGTCGACCCGCGGTACACGTGCTACCAGAACGGAAATGACGGCACCCACCAGCAGCGCAAGCGGGATGGCAGGAAGCGCCCGTTCGTCGAACATCTGGGCGAGCGGCGGCAGAAACAGCACCGCAGCGAACACCCCGAACAGCAGGTGGAAGATGGCGTTTGCCGCGTCGGGGACGAGATGCTCGGCCACCCACACGGCGAGGGACGCCAGCAGGCCCGGGAGCACGAAGACGGCAAGGGCCAGAAGGATGATCGTCGTTCGAGAGGCACGGTGGGCAACGAAGAACGTCGGGTTTCGGCCGAGGAGATCGAGCAGCGGTTGGGCAAACGCCAACGCCCCGAAGCCGTGGAGCTGGAGCCAGCGCCGCCGGGTCATTCGCCGTCGCGCTGCACCGGCACCATGACGTGAAAAGTGCCGTCGGGGAACAATGCGACCGCAATGGGGTCGGCTGCGAATTGATCGGGGGTGAGGTTGAACGACCACCCGGAGTCGAGCAGTCGATCATCTCCCGACACATCGACAACGTCCTGGCGTTGCGTACGAATGGCCTGGCTCAGCACGACCTCGCCCCCGGCGACGACGAGGATGGCTTCGGCTGCGTCGCCGTTCTCCGTGTCGGCAGCCCAACCGCGAATCGGCGGCGTTCGACCGGCGGTGCGTGGTTCTGGCGTGGAGGCGAATCCCCGATACCGGTCGGCGGTGTTCGGCTGGTCCCAGACGCGGCCCTCGGTGCTGATCGCCACGATGCCGTTGTCGTCGCTGTCGATCAGGTACGGCAGGTCGGCCTTGACGGTGATCGGCGTCAGCGCTTCATCCACGTAGGCATACAGCGCGACGACGTTTGCCCCGTCTTCGATGAGCCGCGGATCGACCAAGACCGACAGTTGCCCGTCGAACAGCTCGTTGCCGCCGGCGATGACGCCGTTGAACGCGACCGCGACCGCGACGCCGTCGGGCGCCTCGCCCGCGACGACCGATGCGACGTAGCGGATCGGTAGGTACCCGGTGCTGCGATCGATCTGGTTGTAGGTCGATGCGTTGGGCGGCGCGAGCTCGAACGACGCAGCGAGGTCGGACTGGGCGATGTCGGCGACGGGGAGGCCGACGATGCCGCGGACCGACTGCGACCCCCACACCTCGTCGGGCCGGACGCCACTCGGGACCACCGCCGTGATGCGCTCGATCGCCTGATCGAGGTCGAGCCGCGAGTCGAGGTCGTCGATCGGCGTGTAGGTCTGGAGGCCTCGGACACGATCGGGACGGTCCTGGGCCAGGAGGGAGACGCCGTCGACCGCATCGGTCAACTCGAGGTCGAGTACCTCGGCGATGGTCGGAAAGATGTCGATGGTCTGGACTTCGGTGTCGTCGACCAGGCCTTCGGTTTGGCCGGGGTACTTCACGAAGAGGGGCACCATGGCGATGTCGGCTTCGGTTCCGGCCTGGACCTCCCTGCGGTTGGTGTCGAGGACGAAGGAGGTGCCGTGGTCGGCCGTCACGATGATCAGACTGTCGTCGAACTGGCCGCTCGCCTTCAGCTCGTCGAAGACCCGGCCCAAGAGCGCGTCGGTGAAACCGGTCTGCAACAGGAAGCGATGGGTCGCCTGTTCGAGAAGGGCAGGACGCCCCTCCCAATCCTCGCTGCCCGATCCGAGGCCGGGAATCGTGTCGCCGTTGTACAGCGTGCCGTCGGGCAGGTAGCGCCACGGTGCATGGGGGAGCAGGACGTGGCCGTACGACACGGTCGGCCCATCGTTCTCCGACAAGGCATCGATGAACTGTTCGAACCGAAGCCGCTGGTCCTGGCGGAGGTCGCCGTCGAGCCAGTCGAACGAGGTCGCATCGGCGAGTTCCTCCGGCGCGACTGCGACGTCGCCGGCATCATCTGCCGGACCGTCGCCGTCATCGTCGGACGTCAACCCGAAACCGGTCCATCCCGTGTTGATCGGCGGCAACCACCGATCGGCCAGACCGGCCGGGAGGACGGTATGGAGGTACAACACCCTCGTGTCGCTCAGGATGTTGCCCGTGGCGTCGTCGACCGCTTCGCCGATGCCCCGTTCGGCGCACGCTGCCTCCGGACACAGACGGGTGATCGTTTCGGCGACCAACATGTCGTGCGATCCGGCGGTTTCGGTGAACAGGTTCTGCGGATGCTGTGCCGCGGTCGGTGCGGCGGCGAGGTTGGCGTCGTTGCCGGTGAGAATCGACGGCACGGCCCATTGCGTCCGGGCGGACACCGTGGTGGTGTCCGGATACCAGGTGGCGGTGTCGTTCGCGAACCCCACCAGATTGGGGGCCCGTGTCGGATCGAGCTGCTGGTCGGCGTCGAGCAGCCCGGCGATGGGCAGTTCGTCGAACACGATGAGGACGACCGACGTTTCGTTGCCACCGTTCGCCGACACCGCGACGTCGTCTTCGAACAGCAACGCGGTGACCCCCGAGTTGCCGACGAAGAGTCCGAGAATGACGACGGTGAACGCACCGAGATAGCCGAAGAACGGCCGCAGCCGTTCCGCCCGGCCGTAGAGCGCTCCGACCGCGACCGCTGCGAGTGCAGCGGCGGCCAGCGCGAGTGCGGTTCGCTGCCCCGAAGCCCGGTTGAACAATGGCAGGAACACGAGCGCGGTCAGCAGCCCGACGAGCGTGCAGTGCACCACCCATCCGATCCGACGATGCAGCGCGGCGATGCCGAGGCTCAGCGCTGCGGCGACGAGGCCGGGAATGAGGAACACGCCCAGGGTGAGCAGCCAGATGGTGGTCGACGAGGCGCGGTGCGCCACAAAGAAGGTGGGATTTCGGCCGAACTGATCGAACAACGGTTGGGCGATCGACAACACTGCGAGCGCGTGCAGATGGAGCCAACGCGTCGCGCCGGTCTTCGCCGTTCCCGCGAACGCGGGGGTGTGTGCTCGCTCGGACTCGACCGCGGCCTCCTCAGGTCAGCAGAGCAGCTTAGAACCTGCGCGTTGCCGCGGTGAGTCGGAGCGCTCTGTCAGATCGGCAGGTCGCCGGTTGCGGTCTTGGTGGTGCCGGTATCGGTGAACGCCGCGATGGTCCGCTGCGCGATGCGCATCTGATGCACCTCGTCGGCGCCGTCGGCAAATCGGGCCCAGCGGGCCTGTTGGTACATATGGGCCAGCGGGGTGTCGGTGGAGTAGCCGAGCGCGCCATGCACTTGAATCGCGCGATCGATGATGCGGTTGAGGCTGTTGGCGACAAAGTGCTTGGCCATCGACACCTCGGCCTTGAAGTCTTCCTGACGGTCGATCTTGTACGCCGCGTGCAACACCATCAGCTTGGACTGGTACAGCTCCATCGCCGAGTCGGCGATCATCCACTGAATGCCCTGCTTCTCCGCCAGCAACGAGCCGTGGCTGAAACGATTCAGCGAGCGTTCGACCATCATGTCGAGCGCCATCTCGGCCTGCGCGATCCAGCGCATGCAGTGGGCGAGTCGGGCCGGGCCGAGGCGGTACTGACCGAGCAGGTGACCCTGCCCTCGTCCGCCGAGCATCTGATCTTTGTGGACCCGGAGGTCTTCGATCACGATTTCGGAGTGGCCGGTGGAGCCGTGCATCGTTTCGATTTGTCGAACCTCGTTCCAACCCTCCTGCGGGAGGTCGATGAGGAACGCCGAGTTGGCCGCTTGGGGGATCTCCGGGTTCTCCTCGGTACGGCACACCAATATCGCGAACGACGCGCGGTGCGCGTTGGAGATGAACCACTTGTGGCCGTTGATGACCCACTCGTCGCCGTCCTCGTAGGCACTGGTCTGGATCAGCGTGGGGTCGGACCCCGCAACCTCGGGCTCGGTCATGGCGAAGCATGACCACGTGCGTCCCTGACACAGCGGCTTCAGGTACTTCTCGGCTTGCTCGGGCGTGGCCCAGTGCAGCAGCGTGTGCATATTGCCCTCGTCAGGGGCCTGGCAATTGAACACCCAGGGGCCGTAGTACGACTTCGCCGCTTCGGCCTGCACCATGGCGAGCTCGACGTGGCCGAGACCCATGCCGCCCCACTCCTCGGGCATGTGTGGGAGCCAGATGCCCGCTTTGAAGGCGAGTTTGCGGAGCTCGGTGAGAATCTCGATGCGCTCTTTGCCGTCGACGTCGTCGATGTTCTCGGTCTTGGGTTTGATGACCTCTTCGACGAACGTGCGCACCCGGGTGCGGATCTCTTCGAGTTCGGGAGACAGGCTGAAATCGATGGACATGCAGTCATCCTCGCAGCACGGCGAAGTTCCGTCATATCAACTGACAGAACTCGCCCCGGAGTCTGTCGTGCTAGGCAGATGGCCATGGGAATCTTCCGGCGCGCGCCGAAGCTCAAGAACTATCGCATGCCCGACGGTCAGTTCCCGGTGTGTCCCCACTGCGACCACGAGGTTGACGGTCTGGCTGCGGTCACGATCGGTGGGCAGTTCGGCGAGGCCCAGTCATGGTGTTGCCCCCATTGCTTCAGAATCCTCGGCATTGGCCATCACGCCGACGACGTCGCCACCTGACACTGAGCAGTCAACACTCAGCAGTAGACACAGCGCAGCACCCGGAATTCAGTCAGCCAAACCGACCACCGCGGTGAAATCGTCGAAGGTGGTCATCGAGTCGAGATGATCGCGGCGTGTGCCCTCGGACCGCAGACCGTCGTACGCGGCGGCGAGTGCTCGGGTCGCCGAGAGCAGCCCCGTGAGCGGGGAGATGACAAAATCGAAGCCCAGTTCGTGCAGTTCGGCGGCGGAGAGCAGTGGCGTCTTGCCGAACTCCACCATGTTGGCGACGAGCGTGACGTCGGGGAGATTGCGGGCGATGAGCTCGAGCTCGTCGATCGATTGGGGGGCCTCGATGAACACCGCATCCACCCCGAGGTCGGCGGCAGCCCGGCCGCGCTCGATCGCCTGATCGAGTCCGAGCGGTGACCGCGCGTCGGTGCGCGCCGTGAGGTGCAAGCTTGGGGCGGCGGCCCGGACGGCAACGAGTTTTGCGAGCCAGTCGTCCACCGGGACGACCTCCTTGCCCGCCATGTGGCCGCAGCGCTTCGGCCACACCTGGTCCTCGAGGAACAACCCCGCTGCGCCCGCGAGGGCCCAGAGTTCAGCGGTTCGAGCGGCGGTGACGTCGTCCCCGTAGCCGGTGTCGGCATCGACGACGACGGCGACGTCGGGCACGGCGGCACAAATCCGGCGAGCCACGTCGGCCATGTCGGTCTGGGTGAGATGCCCGGTGTCGGGAAGGCCCAGCAACGTTCCGGCCACGGCGAAGCCGGACACGAACAACGCGTCGAATCCTGCCTGTTCGGCGAGCAACGCCGACAGCGGATCCCACACGCCCGGCAACAGCCGGGGGCCGGAAGCGAGCGCGTCGGTCAACGCCTGTTCATTCTTGTGGTCACCATCGCATGTGGTCATCATCGCACTCGTTGGTAGAGGTAGCCGCGTTTGTCCCGGCCGACCTCGACGATGACGCCGGCGTGTTTGAACGTGTATGCCATCCGTTGCCCGATGTCGCGGCCGACCGTGGCCCCCTCGGCAATGTCGGCGGTGGTGAACGGCGTCGGCAGATCGGCCGGCAACAATTCGGCAAGATCGTCAAGGCTGGTGAAGCGGTGGACTTCGCGGACCGCGCGGAGGCGGCGATCGACCGTGCGATACCCGCCGCGGCCGCGGCGGGCCTTCGGGTCGGGAATCTGGATTCGGGTCTGATCGATGAGGAGGACGTCGAGGATGAGATTGGGATGGTCGAGCAGCGTCGGCACGCTCACGAGCTCCTCGAAGATCGAGTACAGGCTGCCGTGTTTCGGTGACTTACGTTCCCGTTGGTCGAGCCGATCGAGCCAGGTGTCGACGGCGATCGGATGGACGAGCACGATCGGATGAGCCGGGAGAAGGTGGTCGAGTTTGTTCCCCATCGCCCCGAGCGACCCGGTCTGAAACTCGAAGAAGGTGTCGCCCCGGACCAGGTCGATCACGAATCGATCATGGGGTACCTCGAGCCGATCACCGGACTCGAAGTAATACTCCTTCAGCCCGCGATGAAGCGAGCCTTCGTTGAGCACGCCGATGTTGTGCGGCTCGAGGCTTTCGTCGGGTTGTTCAGTCACAACCCACACACTCGTAAATCAGCACGTCGTCGACCGTAGTCGCCAAGACATAGGAGTCCTGCAAGATGCGATCGAGCTCGGGAAACAGCGCGATCGGGTACAACTCGCTGTCGCGGATACCGGCGGGCGAGGTGTCGACGATGAGCTTCGGCGGGTTCTCGGCGATGGATAGCAGCAGATGGTCGTACCCGCGTTCGGGCGCGTTGGCGATGGTCTCGGGCCCGTTGTCCCGACCGCCGGATCGGCCGGTGACGAAGTCCATGCTGACGAACCCGGCTGCCGGCGCACGGTCGGCCGCCCAGTAGATCTCGGCGAAGTTTCCCCACACGAGGACCGTGTCGTCATGGTCGCTGCGTCGTTGGACCTCGGCGGCCAGCGGGTTCCGGTCGGGCATCGGGCGCACCGTGTCCGGGATCCACGCCAATGCGAACGCCAGCGCTGCGGTGGCCGCCACGACCCATGCGGCACGACGCTGTGTTGCGACACTTCGCTCACCGAGCTCGATGGCCGCGAGGAGGGCCAACGGCGGAAGGGTCTGGAACCAGTAGTGGCCCCAGAATCGATACCCGGCGACGACCGCGACGACGGCTGTTGCCAGCCAGAGCACGAGGTCGATGTGCTCGCGCCACCGTTGCCGAAGGCCGGCGCCGGCAAACCACAACACGACCGTGTGGCCCGCGATGAAGAGCAGCGACATGAGGAGTCCGCGCGCCGCGATGCGACCGATGTCGGCCCCTCCCAACACGAAGCTCCCGTTGCTGCTGAAGGTCCAGTACACGAAGTCGTTCCACGGCACGACGAGCGCAACGCAACCGATCGGGACGATGCCGCCGAGGAATGCCAACGGCAAGTGTCGCCGCCAGTCGCCGAAGCGCATGATCGCCACGGCCGCCGGGATGACCCCGATCGCCCACGTTTGCCGGCACAGCGTGGCGAGCGCCAACGCAAACCCGGCCAGCAGGGCGGAGCGATCGGTGCCGCGGCGAGCTGCCACCATCGCCACGGCTCCGGGAGCGAGCGCGAAGTGGGCGTAGTTGGCCGACTGACCGTCGACCGGCAACATCGCCAAGGCTGCGGTGGCCATCAGCGCACCGCCCCACCACATGGCTTGTTCGTTGCCCAGCCGCCGCGCTTCGCGAGCGATTGCGATCGTTGCTCCGACCAACAAGATTCCGGCCAGCAGATGCAGCAGGCGGAGATCGGTGTCTCCGGTGAGCCAGTGCGACGCCGCATAGATGAACGGAGGCAGCGGCGGTTTTCGATCGATGGCATCGACGTACATTGTTCCGCCGCGCACCAACCCGATCGCCTGCGCAGATATGGCCGCTTCGTCCGGATCGAACAGCTGATGAAAGAGGCTGGGCATCCGCAGGATGGCGACCAACCCGCCGAGGACGGCAATCAGTGCGCCCCTACGGCGCAGCGGTGCTGCCGATTGCCACGTGCGCCCGGCCGAATCCATCGGGTCAGGTTAGGTCTGTGTGCCACTCCGTCGTGCCACCATGGAGCGGTGAGCACACCGATCCTGTTCGCCCACCGCGGCGGCAACAACGAGTTTCCGGACAATACGACCGAGTCGTTCCGGCATGCGTTGAGCGTGGGGGCCACCGGTCTCGAGAGCGATGTTCGGCTCTCCGCCGACGGCGTTGCGATGCTCCAGCACGACAATTGGATCGTCCGCAACTTCCGATTCGGCCGGATCGACCGACGGTCGTCGGCGTGGATGCAGCAGCGTCGGGTGCTCACCGTTGCCGAATTCGCCGATGCGTTCCTGCTACCCGAACCCGTTGCTCCGGTTTCGGTTGACATCAAGGCGGACGGAGCGGGCGCCGAGATGATTCGGGTGGTTCGCGACCTTGCCCCCGACGCATTGTCGTCTCTGTATCTGTGTACGGGCTCGATCGCCCGTATCGACGCGTTACGCGAGCTGGACGACCGACCACACCTGGTGCACTCGGCCGAGGCAAAAGCGTTTTCGCGACCGTTGGCAGAGCACGTGCAGTGGCTCGGCACCCACGACATCCCGGTGTGCAATGTGCCGGTGGAGGACTGGTCGATCGAATCCGTCACCGCAGCGCACGAAAGCGGGGTGAAGGTGTTCTCGTCGCTGATCAACCAGCCGGCGAGGATGCGTCGAGCGCTCGCGTTGGGCGTCGACGGGGTCTACACCGACAAGGTCGTGGACATGATCGGCCTCATCCGGGCCGAATCGACCTGAAGATCTGACGACCCGTCAGATATGGTTGGGAGATGAGTGAATCCACCTTGGCTCCCGAGGATTTCCCGAAGATCATCAGCGTCGACGACCACGTCGTCGAACCCGCCGGCGTGTGGCAGGATCGGCTGCCGGAGAAGTACAAAGCGCAGGGCCCGCGTATCGTGTACGCCCCCCAGGGCGACATGAAGTTGGTCGACGGCGCATGGGTCGAGACCCCGGGAACCGGCGACAAGATGGCGGCGTGGTGGCACTACGAGGACCACCGGTACCAGATCAAGGAAATGATCGCCTGCGCCGGCAAACGTCCCGAGGACGTCACCATGCAGGGCGTCACCTACGACGACATACGACCCGGCTGCTACGAGCCGAAGGCCCGTCTCGAGGACATGACCGACAATCATGTCGAAGCGTCGTTGTGCTTCCCGAACTATCCACGGTTTTGTGGCCAGTTGTTCGCCGAACGCAACGACAAGGAACTCTCGAAGCTCTGTGTCGAGGCGTACAACGACTGGATGGTCGACGAGTGGTGCGGCGACTCCG
>CBESNZ010000006.1:0-26717 GCA_965531045.1 uncultured Acidimicrobiales bacterium | reverse complement strand
AGTTGCGGCAACTCGTCGAGGCTCCACTTTCGCAGGAACCGACCAACGCCGGTGTGGCGCGGATCGTCGGTCGTCTTGTGGGTGTTCCGTCGATCGGTCCCGACGTAGGGGTTCAGTTCCCCTGCTCGCCGGTCGTGACGCATCGTTCGGAATTTGACGACGTCGAATGGCTGGCCGAGCCGGCCGACTCGGGCCTGGCGGAACAACACTCCACGTCCGAGCGTCAATCGGACCGCAAGCGCAACGCAGGCGAGCACGGGCGCAAGCACGACGAGCAACGCACCAGCGCCGACCGCATCGATGATCCGTTTTCCGCCGCGGAGATACGGCCCCCGAGCGATCACAAGGTCGGACACCGGAGGCACCGCACTCAGCGCAGCAGGCTGCGACCCTGACGGCACAACGCCGTCGACGGCTGTGGTCGCGGCGCTTGGAGTATGCGCTGCGTCTTGAGAGAGATTGCCCGACATCACAAGGTAGGAGTGTACAAAATGATCCCAAACTTGTCGAGATCCACATATTTATCCCCAGAACGACCACGCTCAGTGAGAATTTGGGGGTGAGTGGCGGGAGAAACGTCAGGTTCGGACATAGGGAGCAATGAGTTGTACAACGTTGTCAGTGGTTTCGACGAGCTGGTCGAGGCAACGCCGATAGTGGCGCTTGGCGCGACCATGCGGATCGGCAATCTCATCGCCGGCGAGGTCCCCGATCAGCGAACCGGGATTGCGGGCCGCGTCGACCGATCGCAGGAACGCCTCGAGGTCGCCATCGACCGGCGGAAGGGCGGAACCGAGCTGCACGAGGCCGAGCATGGTGTGCACCCGGTAGGCGAGGTCCGGAGCGAGAATCACAAGATTCCGAGCGTGACGCCGCTCCATCGTGAGCACCAGGTCCGAGCTCTGCACGAGGTCGGCAGTGGCCACCCGGCTCAGATGCCGATCGACAACCACACCGCGGCTGGCCGCCAACCGGACCATCGTGAGATCGGCTTCGCGGTCGTTCTCGAGGAATCCGGCCGATGCCAGCGAGGCCGGCAGACCGAGCTGCCCGAACTGCATTCGGATCATCTCCTCGGCCACTGGCGAACGACAGATGTTCGCGGTGCAGACAACCAGAATTCGGGGATGCGGAGCATCTGCTCCATGGGGCCAAGTCACGGCGTCACCGTAGCCGCGCCAGGTGCTTCCGCCGCGCTCGCCCGGTAGCGCTGTCGTTCCAACCAACCGAACAACACCGCCATCGCGCGAGGGTCGTGGCGAAGGTGATGGCCGGCGCTCGGCATGATTCGGAGGTCGGCGCGTCCGTGGGCCTCGGCGATGGCCCGGGCATCGATGGCGTTCACAACCTCATCGTTGGTTCCGTGCATCACCAACAGTGGACGCTCGGCGATTTTTGCGGCCGACAACTCTGCGCTCGCGGCCGCGAGTCGAAGGCCCCAATGACCGACATCGACGGGGTCTGCGCTGGTGATGACACCGATATCTCGACCGAACGTCTCGAGCGCGGCCGGGTCGGCTGCCCAGTCGGCGAAGTCTGCCGGAGCGCCGATGCTGGCGACACCGGCAATCGACGAATCGAGCGCGGCCGCATTGATCGACAGCGCTCCGCCCGTGCCGAATCCGATCAGCCACACCTGTCCAACCCCGTCGATGGACCGCGCGTACGTCACCGCGGCCGCAATATCTTCGATCCAGCCGTCGATGGAGAACGAACCTTCGGATTCGCCGACCCCCCGGAACTGGAAAGACATCCCAAACCATCCGTACTCGGCCGCCAGCCGCTCTGCCAGGCCTGGAAAGCTGTCATAGGAGTTCGCGCCACCGCCGGGTGCAGACGGAAACCCGTGGGCGACGATCGCCAAGGGTGCGGTGCTCTCCCCGTGCAGGTCGGGCCGATAGAAGTGGCCGACCAACGCGTGGGACCCGCTCGGGACCTCTATTTGCATGGCAAGCCGATCAGACGGTTCGGAGGCGGTACCCGCGATTGCGTGCCTCGGCGAGGGTGTCGGGGCCGAAGCAGAGAAAACGCTCCGATGCCATCAGTTCATCGATAACGCTCTCGTCTGCGATCTCGTCGAGGTCGTACACGAACTGCGATCGCTTGTCGCCGACATAGCGAAAGTGTTCAAATCCCGATGGGCGTTCCATGGGCTCCACGATAGTCGTCAATCGTTTGGGTTCACCCGGCCGGATCGATGCCGATACGAGCAGTTGTAGACTCAGAAATTCTTCCCATGACTGACCCGACAATCACCAAAGACCCCTTCCTGCGCAAGACCGCCCTGAGCGCTGCCGGTCTCGCCCTTGCCCTCGTCGCCATCGGTGTCGGCGCTTTTCTCGTACTGCGACCCGACCCGATTGCGAACTACGAGATCGACGTTCGCCTGGTCGAAGCAACCGACGCGAACCGGCTGACCGTCGACTCGATCGATTGTCCCGATGAGCGCGGTTCGTCACCACTACCCGGAACAGCCTTTCGTGACCAGGCGCGCGATCCGGCCGAAGACGCGTTCGGTGCCGGCCAAGCGGTCGTCTACCTGGTCAGCATCGTCGCCGCCGACGTGGTCCCGGACAGCGGGCGATGGAACATCACCTGGCCCAGCGGAGTATCTCCGAACCCCGGGGTCGCTTGTGCGTTCGTCGTTGCCGACGACCCGGAAACCGTCGAATTGTCCACTGGCACCGGCGCGACCGCTCGCTGGTTTCCCGTCGCCAACGACGAGGGTGTCTCCGGCCAGTTGGCCCTGCGGGGGCTCGAACCGAACGAACAGGCCATCGTGGCGCTCATCGTCGAGATCGAGTCCAACGGTCGCGAGTCATCCCGACTGCAATTTCGAATCGATCCGGTCACCGGTACCACCAGCAACAGCATGGAGCGTACCGACCGCGCCAACTACAGCCTGCCGACGACGCTCGACCAAGAACTCCTCCTCACGATTGACGACGAAGACGGGGTATCCCCCGGTTCTGCGTTCACGACGACCTTTCAGGTGACCAATCCGACCGAACACGTCGTGAGCAATACCTCGCTTGTCGTGACCGTCGACAACGACGCGACGCAGAGCAGCGACGTGACGGTGATCGACGACGCCGGGTTTCTGACCCAGTGCGCTTTCGTGGAGCCACCCGACGCCGACGCTGCGGAGGACGAACCGACGATCGGCGTCGTCGCTGACGTGCCGGTCGTCGACTCGATCACGTGCCAACTCGGCTTCCTGAACCCCGGCGAGACCGTGACGGTGGAAACCACCACCGACACCGCTCGACGCGCCATCTCGTATTGGAGTCGGTCGGACGAGCCGTGCGATTCCGACGGCCAACAGGATCTGTGCATCAGCGCCGACCTCGCCTGGCAATCCTCCTTTTCGCAGGAGGTGGTCACCTTCACCGAGGCGAACAACCTCGCCGACGGCGCCGACCTCAGCGTCCGACTCGAAGCGGCGACCGATGTGGTCTACCTGAACCGAACCGTCACAACCCTGATCAACATCGCGACCGACGCCACGACCGGCGTGACCCTCGACGACGTGTCGATGACCGGATGCCCAGAGGCCACCTACATCGATGGCGATCTCGACGAGGACGGTCGCGTCGAAGCGGGTGAGCTCTGGCAGTACTCGTGCGCGTCTCGCTACGACGAGGACGGGAACGCCGAAGCCGAGGTCATCGGCACACTCGCCGGCCAACCCGTGCGCGGTTCCGCCGACATCTCCTTCGAGGTCATCAATCCGGCGATCGAGATCCTTCGCATCGAGGTCGAGGGGCAAGCCGACATCATCCTTCGGGTGATCAACATCGGCGATGACCCCATCACCCGAATCGCTCTCACCGCCGAGCAGTGCAATCCCCGACTCTCGTCCAACGCCGATGGTGACGAAATCCTCGAGCCCGAAGAAATTTGGGAGTACACGTGCCCCCCGGGAGCGACCGGCGGCGACATCTTCGGCCGCGACAGCCTCGGCGCGCCACTCTCGGCGGCAGTCGACCAAGGCTTTTAGCCGCAAGGGGCGGCACCGCTTGTCGAAAGGGCGAGGGCGGCCAAAACCACTTGTGGCACCGCCGAAGCGATGCCACAAGATCGACGGTATGTCCGCCCACGGTTGCTTTGGTCGTGGGCCAACAAGACTGTTGCTGAAGACCAGAGGCACGTTGCTGGCAAAGCGCAAGGTCGCACTTCGCTTCGCACTGAGCGGGACGAGTTCTCAGCCGTGTTGCCCTGGCGGTGCCTGACCTGGAGTACCAAGCCGTCAGCGTGACGCCAAACCCTTTGAGGTTGTGTTGTCAGGCCTAGCGGCCAGACACCTCCGAAGTCCCAAAGATCTTACTAATCTGGACCACCTCCTTTTCCTCGGTAGGACGAGTGTGGCACAACATCGCCGGGCGTGCTCGTCAGTTCTGGAGGTTCTTTTTCCCGGACTGGAGCTGGTCTCGGATCGTTGTTCCCGACGGCCTATCGGGCGAGTTCCTCGTAGATGTTGACAAGGTCCTTGGCCCACGGCCGTTGATCAAACAGCAAGGCCCGAGTGCGAGCCGCGGCCCGAGTTCTGACGGCGTTCTCCGGGTCGAGTAGCTGCTCGACGATGGCCGTTGCCAAGGCCTCCACGTCGCCGATGTCGACGAGCCGGCCCGCCGCGGACTCGGGCCCGGTCGCGACGGCCTGTTGGGCACCCGACACCCGGGTGGCCACGATGGGCGAACCACACGCGAGCGCTTCGAGCAGCGCCAAGGACAAGGTGTCGTACTCGGACGGATACACCGAGAGATCGGCGATTTGGTGCCACGCCAATGGTTGCGACGACTTGCCCACCAGATGAACCGAAGCAGGAGCGATCGCCTCCAGCTCGGCTCGGAGCGGACCGTCACCGACCAGGTACAGCCGGGCACCCGGCACCTTGCGTTCGACATGACCCCAAGCAGCAAGGAGCGACTGTGGACCCTTTTGCGCAGCGAGTCGCCCAACGCTCACCACGACGGGCCCGTCGGCATCGTCGCCAAGCACGTTCTGGCGAAGCTGCGCTCGGTCGGCGCCATCGATCGGCACGAACTCCTCGATGTCCACCGCGTTTGCGACCGTGCGGATCGGGACCGCTATGCCTGCTCGACGGCCCTCCTCGGCCTCATCATCACTACCGCAAATCAGGAGGTCGGCACGATGGGCGAAGCGGCGTTCGTACAGACGGCAAAATGGCCTGGCGGAGGGCGGCAGCGCATTGAAGGACCACGCATGCGGCTGAAACACCACGGAGCGGCCGTCGTTGTTGCGGGACCGACCGACGAGGCCGGACAGGCTGGAGTGCAGGTGCAAGACGTCGGGTTGATGGGCCTCGATGATCGACGTGAGGGATCGATACGAACGCGCCAATCGCACGGGTCGGAGCCGCGGCGAGGTCCATTGCACCCGCTCGATGCCGGAGCCATCCTGTTCGAGCATCTTCCACATGTGGCTGGCGGGATCGCACGCGACGAGTGGTCGCTGCCCTGCGTCTCGCTGGGCGCGGGCAAGGCGCATGACGTAGATCGGAACGCCACCATCGATGAGCACGCCAACGGCGTGCAGCACACTGGTGCGTCGAGCGTCGCTGCCCACGGTCACCACCTCGCCAACGGACGGTAGCGAGGGCCGTCGACCGATCGTGGCAATCCACCGTGGAGGCGACGGAACGCCGTGTCGTCGCCATGCAGGCCAATCGCTCCGCGCCAAGCGGCAGCGACGTCGGCAAGGACCGCTGTGTCTCGCCGAGCGAGGCGTAGCGCGACGAATCCGAGGTCCTCGGCAATCGCGATCGACCGGTTGACCAGCACCCGGCGCGGCCGGCTGTGGCGAGTGACGTTGCGGTGACGATTGCGCACGACGTTGGTGCGAAGTCGGCCGCGTTTGTCGGAAACCCGTTTCTGCGATGCATGCGAACCGAGGTGCACGGCTCGCAAGGTCGGCTCGTACCGCACGGTCCAACCCGTGTGTGGGGCTCGGGCGAACAAGTCGACGTCTTCGCCGTACGTGTCGTAGGTCGTATCGAACAACGCACCGAATCGGGCGTTGACGTCAGCGATGAAGTCAAGACGTAAGGCCGGCGCGGCACCGCCAACCGCTGGAACGACAGCGGAGAGGGTGTCGGAGCGCTCCCACAGCCGCATCGACGCGGTAAAGCCGCGGGCACCAACGGCCACCTGAGCATCGCCGCCATCGGCGACGGCTCGACCATCGGCGTGAACCAGCGCATCGACCTCGACCACGCGTCCCCCGAGGATTCCCGCATCGGGATGTGCCTCGAACAGCTGTACCGCAGTGTCCGCAAAGTCTTCGGCCAACGCCGCGTCGTGGTTCAGCAGAACGACGACGTCACCCGACGCCGCTGCGACGCCCGCGTTCATTCCTGCAGCGAACCCGAGGTTCGTGTCATTTGTCACCACGACATCTGGTTCGGCGCGATGGCGTATCAACCGAAGTGAATCATCGGTGCTCGCATTGTCGACCACGACGAGTTCGGTGTTCGGTCGAGTCTGGACGCGAACGGACCCGGCCGCCGCCGCAGCAACATCGGCCCCGTTCCAGTTGAGGAGCACGACGCTGACCAGAGGAGTGCTCATGATGCGCCCGCCACGAGTGCGAGCTGGCGAGGGAGCGGCGACAAACGCACGCCCAGCCGCCAACATGCCAGCACCTGACGACGGCTGACCCCATTGGTGTGAAGAGCGGCGAGCGCCTGCACGGCCTGGTCGTCGGCGGGCGAGAGGGACGACCCGACCAGACGGTGCAGTTGCACCGCCTGTGCAGCAGCGGGCTCGAGAAGGGCTCGTGCCCGCCTGCGCAACTGCCGTACCTGGGTCAGCCCGGCCTTGTCATACCACCGTCGTGTGGCTCCGGTGGTGTTCGAGCCGTGCTGTCGCCATTCGAGTGTTGGTTCGTCGAGGCCGATGAGTTCGCCGGCCGTGGCCGCAAGTACCGCGCACCACCAATCGTGGGCAAAGAGTTCCGATCGATCGACCGTGATCGTGGTCGCCAACCGGGCGAGGGCCCTGTTGCCCAGCATGGTGTTGCCGCTCGCACCGTTTTGCACGAGCAGCCGAGGCAGCGCCACATCGCGGGCACTCCTGTAGCCATAGCGGGCGATCGACGACACCGCGATGAGCTCACGGCATTCGTCGACGACGGTCGAATCGGTGAACACCAGCGTCGGCCGGTCGGGTTCGGCGGCGGCGAGTGCGGCGGTGACGCGCTCGAGCCGATCGGGGCGCCAGACGTCGTCTTGGTCGACGAACCCGAAGAACGGTGTGTCGAGCTCGTCGAGCAGCGTCAAATACGAGGGGGTTGCTCCTGCAGCAACCGGCCGGGTCCGAAACGAGATGCGCTCATCGAGAGCCGAATACTCGGCGAGGATGTCGACGGTACGGTCGCTCGAGCCGTCGTCGAGCACGGCGAGCCGCCAGGTCGTGCGGGTCTGCGATCGCAGGGAATCCAGCTGCTCGCGCAGATGCACGGCGCCGTCATGGGTCGCTAGCAGAAGCGTGGTGTCGTTTGCCATAGTGGAACCGATGAATCGGCGCAGCCCCCTGAATTCCTCTTGATACTAACGACGTGCAATTTCGATACGTCTCGCCGTTCGATCGGATGTCGGACAACGGCTACGCCATGACGTTGTACGACCACCGACCGTGCTAGCTCATAAGGTAGGAGAGATCAGCCCGATTTTCCAAAAGTTGCGCCTTCGCCCCGCTCGCCCCCCTCGCCGCACCCGGCTTCCCTCTCACGTCTTTGTCGGCGAGGTACTCGCAAAACCCTCGCACGTCTTGCGGGCGGTGGATCCACGCCGACTGCGCGCGATGGGGACCGTGCACCCCGACGATCGGTTCATCGGACTGTTGATGATCCGCAGCGAGAACGACATTCTCGCCGAATCGCTGGCCTCGATGGCGCGCCACTTCGACCGCATCCTGGTGCTCGATGGCACACCGATCGGGTCCGAGCGTGACCGGTGCCGAGACCTGCTGGCAATGCATGACGAGGTCGTCGCCGTCTTCTCCGACGAGGATGTCGGTACGCCGATCCGAGACGGCGCGCGCCAGATACTGCTGGACGAAGCCCGGCGCCGATTCGGCGTGGACAACTGGATCGGCATCCTTCACGGCGACGAGTTTCACGACGACTCCCCGGCCGAGCTCCTGCGTCACCACCATCCGCTGCTCGATCCATCGATTCGGGTTCGGGTCGTCCATCATTTCCTCCACACCGACGACGCCGCCGGTTGGACCGAGCGTGCTGAGCTTCCGGTTGCCGAGCGGGTGCCGCATCACATGTGGCCCGGTATCCCCGAAACGCGCTTCTTCTTCGACAACGGTGTGCGCAACTACCGCCTTCAACAGCATTCACAGGTGGTTCCCCGCGGCCTGCGAATCGGTCCACTCGTCGACGACTACGTGATTCGTCAATACAACTACCGCTCCCCAGAACAGGCACTGGAGAGAGCCAACGATCGGCTGAAACGAGGATGGCAGGCGGCGCACTACACCCAGATGCTGCAAACCGCATTCGTCGCCACGCTGTTCGACCCGGCGAATCCCGACACGAGCTACGAGCACCTCGACGCAGACCCGCCAACCGTCCGTCGAGTGCCCACACCGGACGGCTCGGCAATTGACCCGTTTGGTGGCGAACCGCTATAGGTTTTGCGTTCGAAGCCGACGGGATCCTCAATGGGCACAGCAACCTCGAAATCGAAGGCGCGCAAGAAGTCGACGAACAGCGCGCCGCTCGTCGTCCACATCCACCTCTTCAAAAACGCCGGCACCTCGATCGACCTCGCCCTCGAGAAGCACTTCGGCCGCAAATGGGTCAACCTCGACTCCGGCCAACCCGCCGGTCGCGTAACCGGTCGTGACATGGCTGAGCTTCTCAAGAAAAAGCCGAAGCTGCAGGCGATCTCGTCGCATCAGGTTCGGCCGCCGGTCGACAAAGCGGTTGGTCGGCCGATTCGGTACGTCGCCGCGATCCGGCATCCCATAGCGCGCGTCAAATCCATCTACGACTTCGACCGGAAGCGGGGGCCGGTCACCCCGATGGGCAAAGTCGCCGACAAGCTCGATTTTCCCGACTACGTGGCGTACTTGTTGGCCGAGAACAACCAGAACATCTGCAACTTTCAGGTTCGGTCATTCAGCACGTTGCGCAGCGCGAAAACGACCAAACTCGACACCATTCCCCTGGTACGACACCTCGACGCTGCACGCGCCTTTGCGGCCCAGGACAATGTGTCGATCGGCCACGTCGACGACTTCGATCGCACGTCGAAAGACATCGAGCGGCTCATCAAGGATGCCCATCCGAAGTTCTCCTTCGTCGTTGCCCACGTCAACCGCACCAGCAGCCCATCGGTGAGCCTCGACGAACGTCTGTGTCGGCTCCGCGACGAACTCGGCGACAAGCTCTATACCCAGCTCGAGCAACGCAACTGGGCCGATCTCGAGCTCCTTGCGGCCCTCGAGGACAAGCGCGGGTAGCACAGCCGTGGCGAGTGGTAAGGCCGGGCTGCGGTAGCTCGGCCTACTTACCGGGCGCCGAGGAACGGGCCGAGCCCAACGAACCCTCGATCTGTGCTCGACCGGCGAAGCGGGTGAAGATGTCCATCACATCGTAGAAGTCGCCGTACTCCTGCACTGCGCCTTTGTGGATCCAGAGCAGTTCGTCGCAAATACCATCCAGGATGACCGGATGCTGCGCCACGATGAAGATCGTCGTCGTATCGCGAATTTCGCGCAGACGTTCGAGACATTTCTCCCGGAAGGCCATATCGCCAACCGCGAAGACTTCGTCGAGGAGCAGCGTCTGGGGACGAAGCGTTGTCATGATCGAGAATCCGAGCCGCATCCGCATGCCGCTGGAGTACAGGCCGGTGGCGCTGTCGATGAAGTTGCCGAGTTCGGCGAAATCGAGGATCTCTTCGAGTCGGTTGTCGATCTGGTCGCGTGTCAGGCCGAGCAACGCAGCGTTGATATAGACGTTCTCGCGCCCTGACAAGTGGGGGTGGAATCCTGATCCGACACCGAAGATCCCGATAGCGCTGCCGTGCACCGTCACGGAACCTTCGTCGGGCTCGTAGAGTCCGGCGAGGACTCGCATGAGCGTCGTCTTCCCCGAGCCGTTGAGGCCCATCATCCCGATCGCGCCGCCCTCGTAGAGGTTGAAGTTGATGTCGCGCAGCGCCCAGAATTCGTCCTCGGTGCTCTGCTTCTCGGTCTTGCGTCCCATCATTGCCGCAATCGAATCGCTGATGCCGTGCCGCATGGTGCCGTGGAGCGAGGTCGCAAACTTCTTGCCGAGGCCTTCGACCTCGATGACGGGCCGACGGACGGGAGCAACGAGTTCGACATCGGACTTCGGTGAGGCAACGATCGACCCGGGGTCCGCTCCGTTTGCCGCGTCGTCGCCCTCGGCAGCCTCCGAGGGCTTCTCCACGACCGTGTGGTCACCAGCGATCGTTCCGGTGACGCGACCCATCAGAATCACGGTGCCACCCTCGTTCAGGACGTTTCCGACCACGACGCCCTCGACGGTGAGCGTGCCGGCCTTCACCACGATCGTGCCCGCAAACGTGCCCGCAACGATGAGGTCGCCGCCGTTCAGCACGACGTCGGGCTGGAGACCAACTTCTGCGAGGTATGCGGCGATCTCTTCGCCGTGGGTACGCGGCAGCGGACCCTCACGCTCGGGGATCCGTGCGTCGATCGACGAGTCGTCGGTGTCGTCGGTGTCGCCGGTGTCGGTTTCGGGGCTGGCGTTGGTCATACGAGGCGCTCCATCAGGCGAGCTTCGGTCCGGGAGAACGCGTGCCACGATATGGCGAACAGCAGCAATGCCAGTGCCGACGAGACGGCGTAACCTTGGATGTCATAGATCGGACTTCCCATCATGAGATGTCGCGGGTATTCGACCAGGTGGGTGAATGGGTTCCAGAACAGCAGTTGGTCGAACGGCGGATCGAGGGTTTCGTTCCGTTCGTAGATGACCGGCACGGCCACGAACAAGAAGCCCCACAAGATGTCGACGAATCGATCGATGTCGAGCGCGATCACCGCGGCGAGGGCCATCAAGATGCCGACCGACAACCCGACCATCGTAATCGGAATCAGTGAGGGGAAGAACAGGACCCAGTCGAGGCTGGGCCGAAAGCCGAATATCACGGCGAACAACATGGTCACCACGATGCCGACCGAACTGGTGACGAGGGCCAGCGCCAGGTGCTTCACGACCATGAGCTCACGCGGAAACTTGATCTGCAGGAGCAAGCCCTGGTTTCCGGCGATCGATCGCGACACCTGGCCGGAGGTCGCCCGCATGATGTTGAAGATGGTCGTACCCGCCAGGACGTAGATGATGTAATCGGCTTGCGACAGGGTTTGGCCCGTCTTGAGCACGCCGGTGAGACGCAAGAGCACAAACGACATGATGCTGAGCGCCGGGGTGATGACGGTCCACGCCAACCCGAGGAACGACTTCTTGTGCATGGCGACAAGGTCGCGACCGATGAGAATCCGCAGCAACTCGCGGCGAGCGACGATGTTCTTGATCGCTCCGATGAAGGTCTGAAACGTGTTTTTGTGCGCCTGGTCGGCGCTGTAGACGACTGTTCCTGACACTTCGACGACTTCGGGATGGATCGAGCCCACCGACTCGACCGCAACGTTTCGGTCCTCTGGTGTGGCCTTCATCGAACCTCTCCGACGGGTCGTTCGTGGGTATGCACCGGTTGCTCCTTGACTGCTATTGCCGCTCGCAGCCGCTCTTTGATGGCGTCGAGGCTGAATGTCCGAGCAACGACGTCCTCACCGCCTTCGGCAAGACGTTGCCAGAGCGCATCATCGCGCAGCAGGATGGCAATCGCCTCAGCGAAGTCGGCCGGTTCGTCGGCGAGCAGAATGCTCTCACCATCTGCGACGGGAATGCCTTCAGCACCCATCGTGGTACTCACACAAGGAATGCCGCGGGCCATTGGCTGCGTCAGCTTGCCCTTCACCCCGGCTCCGAACCGCAACGGCGCAATGCAGAGTCGGGTGACGTCGTACAGATCGTCGAGATTCTCGACGTAACCGTGCACGACGACGTTCGAACCCGCCAGCTCGGCGACCTCTGGAGGCATCTTGGATCCGACGATGTGCACCACGGCGGTCGGATCCGCTTCGACCACGAGTGGCATGATGTCGTTGACGAACCACATGATGCCGTCCACGTTGGGCGGATGCTCGAAGCCACCGACGAACAAGATGCCTTCGCGCTCGTTCGGGGGCGTTGGCGACGTTGCCTCATCGTGTACGTTCCCGACGACGTATACGGCGGCGTCGGGGGCCTCGATGGCCAGCAGCTCCTGTTCCACCGGGCTGCACACCAGTGTTGCGTCGGATCGGGCCATCGCTGCCAGCTCGGCGTCTCGCGTGCGGTCGGCGTCGAAACCGCCAACGATGCGGCCGGTGAGCTCTTGCTCTCGCTGCTGGCGCAAGAAGTGGAGATCGACGGTGTCGTAGAGCACGGTGGCGTTGGAGCAGTAGAGGCGTACGGGATCGAGGTGCGGTTCGACCACCTCGAGGCGGCTCAGGATGGCCACGTCGAACAGCTCGCCGTTGGCGGCAAGATACTCGAGGATGTCGTCGCAGAACGGCCGGGTGAGGACTTCGACGCCCATCGCCTGCATACGGGTGGTGTACGGCTCCATCGAGTGCAGATTGTGCGGGATGAAGGTGACCCGGTACCCGAGCGTGCGCAGCAGACGCAAGATGTTGGTCATGCGTAGTGAACCGGAGTCCTGGTCGGGGGTGAGAATGCGGGCATCGATGACCAGCGCCCGCTTGGTGATCTTGCGTTCCTTTTCCTTCTCCGGTTCGACCCCGTTGGGCCGGTGCATCGCCAGCGCCTCGCGCCAACGTTCGTAGAACTTTGCCTCGTTGACGTCCTGGTTCTTTTTGCCGGCATCGCGTTTGACGTCGGTCCCGTAGGACTTGCCTTCGTGGTGATACACCACCGATGCCGCCTGATAGATCACGTCGTACCCCGCCTGGTTGAGGCGCATGCAGAGGTCGGTGTCCTCGTAGTAGGCCGGGGCGAAGTGGTCGTCGAATCCACCGAGTTCGTCGAACAATGCCTTCGGGACCATCAGGGCCGCGCCGGCGCAGTAATCGACACTTCGTGCATAATTCAGGTGCGGCTCGTCGGGGTGCTGGCCACGCCCATAGTTCCATGCGGTTGCATCACGCCAAACAATGCCCCCGGCGTCTTGCACGGTGCCGTCGGGGAACACCAGTTTCGATCCGGCCGCTCCGGCGTTCGGAAACGACGAGAACGTCCCGACCAGCCAGTCGATGGCGCCGACGGTGACCTGCGTGTCGTTGTTCAAGAAGAACACGTACTCACCCGTTGCCGAGGCCGCACCGTTGTTGCATCCGAATACGAACCCGGAGTTGGTTGGATTGTCGACGATCCGCAGTCCCGGGATCGACCGGAGCGCGTCGAACCCCGGATCGGTCGAGCAATCGTTGACGATGATGACCTCGTGGGTCACGGTCGGCGGGCAATCCCGTAGTGATTCAAGGCATTGCACCGTGGTCTCGACCTCGTTGAACACCGGGATGACGATCGACACGGTCGGATGTTCGACATCGGCAAACGCCAGGTTGGCGATGCGGTCGGGCAGCGGACCGGTCGCGGTCGGCGGCCGCGGATCGCGCACGACCGCGGTTCGCGGTGCCGGACCACCGCCATTCGTCGTCGGAGGCGAAGGCACCACTGACGCGGGGCCTCGTGCCACGGGTCCGAGACGTCGGGCTTGCACGCGACGTTTGACTCCTGCGGGGGCGCGACGCGCCTTCTCGACCACGCGGTCGGTCGTGCTTCGCCGGTTCGCGATCTCGTTCACGTCACGTTGCATCCGAAGGATGTGAGAGGCGTGCTCTCGTTGGTCGTCGACGACTCGGTTGAGCCAATCGTCGAGCTCCTGGATGCGATGGCGATGATGGTCTTGTGTCGCTGCGTTGACGGCCAGGAACTGCTGCAGCGCCTCGCGAATCTGGTCGACCTTCGTCGGGAACACATCGATTGCCGCCAAGACGGTGACTCGGTCGCGTTCGGCTTCGGCCCGGAGTTCGTTTCGCAGCTCGGCGATCTGACGATCGTTGGATTCGATGACGCGCACCAGCTCGTCCGACAGCCGGTCGAGCCGGGCGTCGACGACCGAGATTGCTCGCCCGCGCTCTGCGAGTTCGCGGCGCAGGTCGCTGCTCTCTCGTACGGTCTGCAGATAGAGCTGCGTCGCATGATCCGCCGCGAACCGGCGTCCATCGCTCTGCGCCGCATGGAGCGGTTCGACGAGTGGGTCGAGGTCGGCGGCGACCGGGAAAGCAGCGTCGATTCCGAGGGAATCCTGCCATTGCTCGATGGTGCGCAGGATGCCATCGACTTCGGTGGAGATGTCGTCGAGCACGGCGCGGTCTGGGTCGTGATTGAGCTCGCTGCTCACAAAGCTTTGGATCTCGGCGAGTCGGTCGGCCGCCGAGGGAAGGTCGAGACCGAGTTGGGCGGTGACGGCGTCGATCGCCTCGACCGGGTCGGCGAGAAAATGACGATACGACACATGGGCGCGTCGCCAGCTGCGCGAGTCTCGCTCGAGAGCAACGACATGGCCCGCATACAGCAGCGCCGCCGCATCGGGAGCGAATCCGGACCGCCGACCGAGGGACGCGACCACCGAAGCAGCGCTGCGCGAGACGAACAACAGCATCGGCTCGATCTCGGCGCGGACGAACGCCTCTTCCCACAGTGGCAGAAGCCGGCAAGCCCGGGGATCCTTGATCGCCGCCGTATCGACGTCGGCCACGAGCACCTCGAGGTGTTGCGCCATCTCCGCGACGACTTCCTCTCGCCGAGCCTTCGAGAGCAACTCGACATTCACGGGACGAGGATCGCCCCACGTGCGCCCGAGGTCGGCCAACACCTCGTCATGCAGCTGAACGATCGGTTCGAGCTCGTAGAAGCCCCGCGGATTGTCCGGCTGCGCCCCCAGCAACGGACCGCCGAACTCGACATCTACCCTGGCCAGTGTGCCCGCAACCGCCGACGTGCCGCTGCGATGCATACCCGCCACCAACACGGCGCGGCGGGTGCGAGGGGTCTCAGTGTCCATATGGGCGCGAGGGTACCAATGCGCACTCGAGCAATCACTATCGCACTTCGCCGATTCGAGAATCAGTCCGAATGGCCCACGAAGCCCGCTCCGAGTTGTCGTCAGGCCGGACGACCGAATTCGTCGATAGCGCCGATCATTCGCAGATACCGATGCTGCAGATCGACGACGACCACCGCATCGACCGGCTCGATCGCGAGATCATCATCGAGCGCGCGAGCCACGACGTAGTCGATCGACTCGTCGACGGGGGCCACGAGATCGTCGGTGCGCTCCCCGACCACGTCGAGGCTCGCCAGTTCTTCGCCGTACTCGCTGGACAACCCCTGGGTCGTGAACCATTCCAGATGCCACTCGACGAGGCTTGTCACGTCGGCGTAGCTGAGTCGGGCCGCGGTCTCGTCCGGGAGGCGATCGCCAATCCACGCAACCGCCTCTTCGACGAGTAGGACCGTCGGGGCGTCTTGCTGCTCGAGGCTGTTGACCACCGAGCCGATGGCCACCAGCGCGATTACCACGACGATGACCGCAGCCACTGCACCCAAAATCCAAATCACTGCGTCATCCTACGGAGACGCAGCGATTCGGATGGTTGGAAACCGGAACTAGATGCCGATGCGTTGGGCGAGCAGTTCGCGGTGGTACGTGGGATCTCCGAACAACAACTCGGACGACTTGGCCCGCTTGAAGTAGAGGTGCGCCGGGTGCTCCCAGGTGAAGCCGATACCACCGTGGATTTGGATGTTCTCGGCTGCGGCGTGAAAGTACGCTTCGGAACAGTAGGCCTTGGCCAGCGAGGCGACCGACGGAAGTTCGTCGTTCATTTCGGCGGCGCACCAACCGGCGTAGTACGCGGCGGACTTCGCCGACTCGACCTCGAGCAGCATGTCCGCACACTTGTGCTTGATCGCCTGGAACGAACCGATCGGACGGCCGAACTGCACGCGCACCTTGGCGTACTCGACCGCCATGTCGAGACACATCTGGGCGCCGCCGACCTGCTCGGCAGCGAGGGCGACCACCGCAAGATCGAGGACCTTCTCGAGGACCGCCCAGCCGCCACCGTCGGTGCCGATGAGCGTCGCCGGCGTGCCGGAGAAATCGATCTTGGCCTGCTTGCGGGTCTGGTCCATCGTGGCCAGCGGGGTGCGGGTCACGCCGGCGGCGTCAGCGTCGACGGAGAACAGCGAAACACCAGCGTCGGTCCGGGCCGCAACGAGGAGCAACCCGGCGGTGTGGCCGTCGATGACGTAGGTCTTCGACCCGTCGAGGGTGTACCCGTCGCCGGACTTCGTAGCCGGCATCGTGATGCCGGCCTCGTCCCAGCGGCCGCTTTCTTCGGTGAACGCGAGCGTGGCGGTGGTTTCACCGGAGGCGATGCCCGGGAGGTGCGTGGCCTTGGCGGCGTCGTCACCGGACTGCAGCAGCGTGTTGGCACCGAGGACGACGCTCGAGAAGAACGGGGCGCACAGCAACGCTCGGCCCATTTCTTCGAGGACCACGATGAGTTCGACGTAGCCGTAGCCCTGTCCGCCGAATTCTTCGGGGATGATGAGACCGGGAAGCCCCATCTGCTCGGACATCTGACTCCAGACGCCGGCATCGAATCCGCCTTCGGTCGCCATCTGCTCGCGGACGGCTTCTTCGCTCGATTTGTCGTCGAGGAACGAACGGACAAAGCCGCGCAGTTGCTCTTGTTCTTCACTGAAGGCGAAGTTCATCGGTGTAGGGCTCCTGAAGTACTCGGATGTCTTGATCAGCGTCGAAAGCTACTCATGATGCCACCGGTGGGCCACTCGTCACGTGTACACGCGTGCTACACCGGTACGCTGGGCGCCCATGGCGAAAACGACTGCGGCAGAACCCGCCCACGAGGCGGCCCGAATCGGGGTACGCGAGCTTCGCAACCACGTTGCGGCAGTCCTACGGCGAGCATCTGCGGGTGAGCGCTTGATCATTACGGTCGATGGCGTGCCGACGGCGCAGCTCGGGCCGATCGAGACACCGGTTGGCGGGGCAGACCTCGACCAACTGATCGCGGCTGGTCTCGTGGCTCCGCCCCGTCGGACCGACCGCGCCGATCCGCCGGAGCCCCTTGCCCTGCCGGTCGATATCAGCGTCGCCGGGGTGCTCGACGACCTGCGCGGCCGGTAGCGCATGGCCGGGCCCGAAAGAACAGCCTTCATCGACAGCTCGACATTCGTCCGCCGCTACGTGACCGGAGCGAGCCATGACTGGGTCGTCGAGACGATGGGGGCGTACCCGACCTGGTGCGCGTCGGCGCTCACCCGGACCGAGGTGCTGATGGCACTCCACGATCTCGCCCCCGACCCGGCGTTGCACGACGATCTCGCGCGCGCTTTTCACGCCGACTGGGACACGGTTTGCGAGATCCCCGTCGACGATCGCTGTCTGGCCAGAGCGGCAGCACTGGGCGCCCTCTTTCGCCTTCGAACCGTCGATGCCATCCACCTCGCAGCCGCGGACCGACTCCCCGCTCCGCTCCCCTACGTCACGCTTGATCGACGCCAGATACCCGCAGCCAGTCAACTCGGCTTCGTCGTCATCTCGCCCGCGTCCTAGAGTCCGTGCCATGACCCTCGATCTCACGACGACACTCTTCTTTCAGGACAGCGCGCTCGAGATTCACAAGCTCGTCGTCGGCGATATGGACAACAACGTCTACGTGGTGCGGTGTGCACAAACCGGCGAGGCGGTCTTGCTGGACGCGGCGAACGAACACGAAAAGCTGTTGGAGATGTGTGCCGCGCTCAACGTTGGCACCGTGCTCGAGACCCATGGCCATTGGGACCACATCCAGGCCGTGCCCGCCGTACGCGAAGCCGGCCATTCGGTCTGGGTTCACGAGGCCGACGCCCACATGCTCAACGACACCGGCTACGACGAACTGATCGAAAACGACAGTCGCATCCCGGTCGGACGACTTCGCCTGCACGCGGTACTCACGCCAGGTCACACGCCCGGATCGGTGTCGTTCAAGCTCGAGGATCACCCGTTCCTGTTCACCGGCGACACCTTGTTCCCCGGCGGTCCGGGCAACACGAAATTCGGCGGCGACTTCAACACCATCATCGACTCGATCGATCGCCTGATGTTCGCCCAATACGACGCGTCGGTGGCGGTGCTACCCGGGCACGGCGACCCGACCACGATCGGGGCCGAGCGTCCCCACCTCGATGCCTGGGTCGACCGCGGCTGGTGAGGCGACGCTCGATCGTGTTGCGAACACCCCGGCGAGCAGGAACGAACTCAACCCCGGCGCCCAGAACACCGCCTCGCTGAATCCGTCGACGAGCAGCAGTACCACCACCGCGGACCGATAGGCGGCATCGGGTCCTCGAACGCCAAAGAAGAACGCCGTGGTGGCCGCACCAAACAGGAGCAACGCCGGCAATCCGCCGACGACGACGAGGTGGCCCCACAGACTGTGCGCATTGCGGGCGCGCCAAGCGATCTGGCCGGACTGGCGGGCCTCGGCAAAGAACTCATCGTCGAGGGTCGGACCGACCCCGAGCAAGGGGTCGTCACGGACCTCGTCGATCGCAGCCGACCACGTCGTGCTGCGACCCCGGAACGTGCCGAGCGAAGCGACCTCGCCGTCGCGGCTCACCAACTCCTGCACGCTGGTGTCGAGCAGGAGCGGGGCGGCAATGCCCAGGCCGACCACGGCGAGGACCGTGATGCCGATCGCAAGACGCCGATCCACCCAATGCCACACGAGTACGGCCGATGCAGCCGCGGCGGCGACCGCTCCGGTACGGCTCTGCGTGGCCGCGAGGACGCCGACGGCTATGGGTGCGCCAACGACGCCGAGCATCACGAAAGGACGCTGACGGGTCGCGGCCAGGCAGACGCTCGACACCAGCGCGAGCCCACTGAAACGCGCGAGTTGGTTGGCATCGAGAGCCGTGAGGAAGAGCCGGCCGTCAACGACGAGTTCGGGGTCGCTCACGCCCTCCATCACCAACGCGACGGCAAGGAAAGCGCCGAAGACCACCACGGTGATGGTGGCGATGGACACCCATCCGTAGGCATCGACGAGCCGCACCGCCACCAAGCCGAGAGCGCCGTAGGCCAAGACGGCAGCGACGGCATCGACCGCGTTCCCCGACCGGAGCGCCGACAAGAGCAGCCAACCGAGCAGCACGACGAGCAGTCGCAGGCTGGCGCGGTCGACGCGAACGATTCGACCGTCGGCCAGCGCGATCGTCGCAGCGATCGCAGAGAGAGCAGCGATCGACAGGAGCCAACGGGTCTCACCCGCACCCGTCGACGACAGTCGGACCACGTCGACCGAGGCGAGGATCAGCGCCACCGCGGCGAAGCAGCCGGCGGTCGCGAGCGCCACGCGCGTGGCCACATCGTGCGTCATGCGGTGCGCACAGACGGTGTGATCGTGGCGGACGCGGATCGCAGATCGTCGTCGCGGCCGGGACGGGCAAAGGCGACCAGCCGCTGACCGTCATAGCCCTGAAAGGCGGATTCCAATGACCGCCAGTAGGTCCGCGCCAGATCTGGAGCGCCTACGTGCACGATGGTCGACGCATGCCTGGCGAGAAGATCGCCACGATCCGTGGTGTCGACCACGCAGAGCACCGCGTCGACGCAGCCGGTCAGGTCCCGCAACCAGGCCGGGAAGGCGGCGTCGGTGAAATCTTCGTACGCCACGTCGGCCAGCGTGACGTGCAACACCTCGCCGGCCTCGAGTCGCTCGGCGCGCCGCAGGCAGTCCTCCGGCCCGGTCAGCCCCGGCCGGTCGGACAGCACGGTGACGGTTCGACCCTCGCGCGCCAACGCCTCGGCGAGCTGCTCGGCGAGGCGCCCTCCGTCCACCGCAACACCGCCGGTACCCGGCACCGGGACGATGGCGAGTACGCCCCGCAAATGCAGGAAGAAGTTGCGTACCGAACCCGCACCGCCGGCAAGCAGCAGATCCGCATCGTCGTGGAACCGACCCAGCATCCCGACGCCGGCCATCTCGGCTGCGGCTTGCGGGGAACCAACAGACCCACGGCGATAGACCAGGGTGCGCAAGGCGGCCAGCACGAGTGCACCGAACAGCATCGCTGCGATCAGCCCGTCGGCGAGGGCGTTGCGCTGTGACGCTTCGGGGGCGGTCGCTTCGCGGATCAACGCAACTCGGGGCCGGTACGCGTCGCGGGCCCGTTCGAGGTCTATGAGGCGTGACTGCTGCGTGCCGCGTTGGATTGACGACGCTTCACCGCCGCCACCAATAGCTCGCAGTGCCTGCTCGACCAGTTCGATTTCGTCGACGATCGGCGCGAGACCGGCGGCACGATCCGCAGCGATGATGCGATCCGCCGCTGCGTTGGCGGCAAAGGCCGCCGCCTCCGCGGTGGTGGCGATCGCTTCGAGTTCGAGAAAGGTCTGCGCCTTCGGCAAGGCGAGGCGGAGGTCGACGATGTCGCCGCCCGTTGCCGCTCGGGTGTCGTCGTTGAGGTCGAGTCGCAAGGTGCGGTCTTCGAGCCGAACCTGTTGCTCTTCGCGAACCGCATCGAAGAACGGCCAGACCACTTCTTCGGTGAGGGAGAGGCGGGCGGTTGCGGCATAGGTCTCCGACCGACTCGAAGAAATGGCGCCGACGACCAGCCCGGCGACGACACCGAGGACGAGTGCTACGCCGACCTGACGAAGCGCTCCGCGCACGGGCGATGACGAGCTACACCATCGAGCTACACCATCGATCAAGCGCATACAAAAGGCCGATTCAGGGTCGGAAAGGGTTCGGAGAACGGGTCAGTCGTTCGTTGTCACGCGCCGCCACGGCGTTTGCGCACAAACGCCGAGCGTACCGAGCATGCGGTACAGCGACAATCCACGACGGAAGCGGCCGGCGGATCACTCAGGCTGTCGCGCCGTCGTGATCGCGCAGGTCTTCCTTCCAGGCCCGAAATCGCTCATGGGACGCACCACTCGGGCCAAGACCCGCACCGACCCCGGTCGAGTCCAGCGTGAACACATAGCGCTCCGCAAGATCGTCCCGTCGAATCGCCATGTATCGAGCGACTTCTCCCTTGGCCGGTCCGGCTCGCCACAACAGCCACGGGCCGATCGACCGCTTGTAGTTGATGGCGCTTTGCCCGATGTCGTCACCGAGCGACAGCAATGCGGCCGGGGCTTCGATCCACGCCGAAGCAGGGATATTGCGATCGCGCGTCGGCAGCGGCGGCAGCGCATCGGTGTGCACCGGGGTGGGGTCGACTGGTCGATCATCGGCTTTCACCCTGGCAGCCTAGAGCACCGGCCTTGCCGGCCGAAGCAGGGGCGAACCGACCGTCCGCAGCGTTTTTCGTCGGACGCGAGCTCGGATCGGGCGGTTCGCGTGGGCATTTCGGGCCAGATTCCGGGAGAACACTTGATCCGTTCGGGGACGTCCGTATCCTTGGCCGTTCATGGCCCCTTCCCCCGAGTCGTTCGCCTCGATCATCATTCCCGCCCACAACGAAGCGGCGACGATCGTTTCGACGGTGCAGTCCCTGCTCGATGACCCCCGGCGCGAGGCGCTGGACGTCGTGGTCGTTTGCAACGGCTGCACCGACGACACCGCAGCGCTTGCCGCCGCCCTCGGCGCTCCGGTCCGGGTCATCGAATCACCCATCGCGTCCAAAGCCGCAGCGCTCGAACTCGGACGTCAGTCCACCGCAGACGGTCCCCGCATCTACGTCGATGCCGATGTCACCGTGACACCAGGCACGGTCTCTGCGATCGTTTCGCAGCTTGCGAGGCCCGGCATCGAGGCTGCGTCAGTGGTTCGTGGATTTCGGTCCGACGGCGCGACGTGGCCGATGCGCAAGTATCTCGAGATCAGCTCCTACGCGCCGTATTTCTCCGACAACCTCGTCGGCGCCGGCCTGTTCGGCGTCACGGCTGCCGGCAGCGACAGCCTCGGTGCGTTTCCTGACATCATCGCGGACGACCTCTTCGTCGGCACCCACTTCCCCGCCGACGCGCGCGCCGTCGCCGCCGACGCCACGTTTCAACCGCTCCTCAGCAAACGACTTCGCGATCTCCTGCAGATCGAAACCCGCTGTCAGGCCGGGCGCGTCCAGTTCGTCGAATGGGCCGAGCGCAACAACATCGCGGTCCACGATCAGGCCGAGGGCCTCAGCTGGGTGCCGAAGTTGGCCAAACGCCCGTCGAACTGGCCGGGGCTGGCGGTATTCATCTACGCAAAGCTCGCCGTCCGAGCCCGGTATTTGTGGCGTCGCCGGCGCGGCACCGCCACCTCGTGGACTCGGGACCAGCAGGCACGCGACCAGGCGCAGCGAGACGCGAGCGTGCGATGAGCCCGGACCAATCGATCTCCGGCGAACCTGCGCTCGACCACATCACCATCGGACCGGCCAGCATCGCCGTGGTCACCATCGCCGAAGCCGTGAGCTTCGTCATCGAGCGGGCCAGAGCGGGGGTGGGCGGCTATGTCATGACCCACAACCTCGATCATCTCTGGCTCCGCAGGAACGAGCCCGACTTCGAGCGGGTGAGCGCCAACGCCGACCTCACGGTGGCCGATGGCCAACCGCTTGTCTGGATCAGCAAGGTGCAGGGGAATCCGCTCCCAGAGCGGGTGGGCGGCATCGACCTGTTCGAGGCGATCGCCGACGCCGCCGCCGACGCCGGTCTCAGCCTGTTCTTGTGCGGTGGGCTCGGCACGGCCGCCCGCGATGCCGCAGATATTCTGGTACGTCGCCACCCGACACTGAGGATCGCCGGAACGCTGTCGCCGGCAACCGGGCTCGCCAACGATCCGCAGCGACTCGCCGCCGTCTTCGCTGAAGTCGAGGCGGCCGAACCCGACATCATCGCGATCGGCCTTCCGTCGATGCTCCAGATCGTGGCGGCCGAACATTTCGCAGAGCACGCTCCCCAGGCCTGGACGCTCGGCGTCGGGGTGAGCTTTTCGTTCATCACCGGCGAGGTCACGAGGGCCCCGATACTCCTGCAGAAGATTGGCCTCGAGTGGGCCCATCGGATGTCGCAACAGCCGGCATTGGCCAAGCGATACCTCGTGCACGACGCGCCACTGCTCGCCCGCCTTCTCGTAGGCGCAGCGGTCGGACGGCTACGCCGCCGACAGCCCATTGGGTAGGTGCGCGACGCCGCGCCACTCGTACACTGGGCGCATGTCTGCGCCGGCGCTCTTCGAGATCGACAATCTGCACGCCAGCGCCACGTCCGCCGACCAACGCACCCCGATTTTGCAGGGCATCAACCTCACCGTCGACCACGGCGAAGTGCACGTCGTTCTCGGCCCGGCCGGGTCGGACAAGTCGGCACTCGCTGCAACCCTTCTCGGCAGCCCCGCCTTCGAGGTCACGGGCGGAGCGATCCGGTTGCACGGCGACGACATCACCCGGTGGGGTGCCGACGTGCGCAGCAAGGCCGGAATATTTCTTTCGTTTCCCGATCGGGCCGACGTCCCGGGGGTATCGATACTCACCTTCATGCGCCAAGCCCTGTCGGCTCGCAAAGGCATCGACCTCTCCATCCTCGAGCTGCGGCTCACGATCATGGAATGGATGGAGCGGCTCGATATCGACCCGGCCGTGGCCGATCACTTCCTGCACGAGCAGCGATCCGCGAGCGACAGGAAACGCCACGAGATGCTGCAGATGGCGCTGCTCGAACCCGATGTCGTCGTGCTCGACGAAACCGGTGACGGCCATCACGAAGATCCGGCCGACGACGCCGGCAAAGTCGTCGCCGGCGGTTTGCGCGAGGTGCGCAAGGATCTCCCGGGCCTGGGGGTCATCGTCGTCACCCACCGTCAGCGTCTCATCGCGGATCTCGAAGCCGACCATGTCCACGTGCTGCTGAACGGCAAGATCACCGCAAGCACGAGTTTCGCCGACCACGAATCGAACGGAATGGACCAACGGGTCAGCGGCCGGGCCGACCTTGTCGACCGACTCGAACGCGAGGGCTACGAATCGTGGCAATAGACATCACAACCTGCAAAGCGGACTTCCCGGTCCTGCAGCGTCAGATCAACAACAAGCCGCTCGTCTACCTCGACTCGGCCAACACCTCACAAAAGCCGCAGTCCGTCATCGACGCGGTGTCCCACTACTACGAAACCACGAACGCAAACGTGCATCGCGGCAGCTACGAGCTCGCCGTCGAGGCCACCGCGGCGCTCGAGGGTGCGAGGGCCACGGTCGCTCGCTTCATCAACGCGCCGAGCACGAGGGAAGTGGTGTTCGGAAAGAACGCCACCGAGATGTTCAACCTCATCACCCGCACGTGGGGAGCGGCGAATCTGGTCGAGGGCGACGCCGTGGTGCTCACCGAAATGGAGCATCACGCCAACATCGTCCCCTGGCATCAGCTCGCGGCCACGAACGGGATCGAACTGCGCTGGATTCCGGTCACCCCCGACGGGCAACTCGATCTCACCGATATCGAACGCCTCCTCGACGGCGCCAAGGTGCTTTCGTTCACCGCCATGTCAAATGTCCTGGGCACGATCAACCCCGTCGCTCGCCTCTCGCAACTCGGCCACGATGCCGGAGCGATCGTCATCGTCGACGCCAGTCAACATGTCCCGCACCTCGCTACCGATGTGCAGGCGATGGGCGCCGACTTTGTCATCTTCACCGGACACAAGATGCTCGGTCCGATGGGGATCGGCGTCCTCTGGGGTCGCGAGGCGGTGCTCGAAGAGATGCCGCCGTTCCTCGGTGGCGGCGAGATGATTTTGCACGTGACGAAAGAGGGCTTCACCGCCACCGAGCTCCCCTGGAAGTTCGAGGCCGGCACGCCGGCGGTCGGCGCGGCCGTGGGACTCGCTGCCGCGACGGGCTACCTCCTCGACGTCGGACTCGACGCGATTCGAGCGCATGAGGTCAGCCTCACCGGGTACGCGCTGCGGACCCTCACCGAACGCTTTGGCGACGACATCACCATCTTCGGCCCCTCCGAACCCGCCCAGCGCGGCGGGGTGCTGTCGTTCACGTTGGCCGATGTCCACCCCCACGACGTGGCGCAGGTACTCGATCAGGACAACGTGTGCGTTCGCGCCGGCCACCACTGCGCGAAGCCCCTCATGCAGGTACTCGGCGTTCCTGCAACATCGCGGGCCTCGGTGTACTTGTACAACGACGAGGCCGATATCGATGCGCTTGCGCAGGGCCTCGAAAACGCCCTGTCCATGTTTGCGCTCTAGCAACCATCATCTACGGAGGCCCTATGTCAGGACTCGACGACCTTTACCGTGAGATCATCCTCGATCACTATCGGACACCTCGCAATCGGGGCGAGCTGGAAAGCCCACCGGCGAGCCGTACCGAGGGGTTCAACCCGCTGTGCGGCGACGAGGTCGTCGTGTACATCGACTTCGACGGCGATGTCATCAAGGACATCAAGATCGGCGGACAGGGGTGTTCGATCAGCCAATCTTCGGCGTCGATGATGACCGCGGCGGTTCTCGGGAAGACCATCGCCGAGGCGCGCGACATCAATGCCGCGTTCAAGTCGATGATGTCGATTCACGAACACGAGATCGGCGGCGACGGAAGCGAATCCGGCGTCGAGCCAACCGACCCGGCCGACTTTGCCCTGGGCGACCTGGAGGCGCTGCGCGGCGTCGTGAAGTTTCCGGTCCGAATCAAGTGCGCAACGCTCGGTTGGAACACGCTGTTGCAGGCCATCGAAGATGCCTCGCACTGACCACGAGCGACGCACGAACAGCTGTGACCATTGGCGTCGTGACAAATGCCCCCATCGGTGGGACAATAAGGGCTTACTTTCGCGCCCCCTCACCGATCGCGTACTCGTGTCCTGTTCCCCGGCGGAACCCAGGTGCGTCCGGTGCCAGACTGCGGCATTTGGAGCTTGCGTTCGGTGAATGATCCCCACGATACCCCCCTTGGACTACGAGAATACGCCGACGTATTGCGGCGGCACCTGTTGCCGATCATCGCCCTGATCGTCGTCATGGTCGTCGCTGCGGTGGTGTTCACCCTCAGCCGTGTCGACTCCTACACCGCGGAAGCGGAAGTGTTGGTCCGAACCGCGCAGAACGAGCAACTCTTCCCGCAGATCAGCACCGAGAACAGCAGCATCCGTCGCGATCTTGTGGCCGAGGCGAGCTTCGTCAAAGGTGATGTGTTCCGCGACGAAGCCAATCGCGCTGCCGGGGTCGAGTTCCCAGTGCAGGTCATCGCCGACGAGGACCGTGGTGTCCTGATCTTTCAGGCCGAGAGCCAGAACCCGGTCCGCAGTGCCGAGATCGCCAACGCGTGGGCCACCACCTACGTGCAATTGCGGTCTCAGGTAGCCGGCGACGATGTCCAAGAAGTACTCGACGCCATCAAGAGGAACATCGAGACCAAGAACGCCGAACTCAACGTGGTGATGCAGCCGCTTGCACCGGTCGACGAAGCGATGCGCAACGTTGAGGTCGGCAGTCCGGAGTGGAACCAGCTGAACGCCGAGCGCAGCAACATCCGATTCCGAATCACGCCGGCGATGAACAATCTGTCAAGCGAAATTCGGGTGCTGACCATCGAGC